>CAKZNJ010000170.1 GCA_937129505.1 uncultured Anaerolineae bacterium
TTTCTCCTTGGTTGGCAATTAATCCAAACGCTTGCGGAAGCGACGCGCCGCTGCGCCCATGATGACCACCCCAAAGATGGTTAACGCAAGCACCTGATCCCACAAGGCAGCCACACCCACTCCCTTGAGCAGCAAGGTGCGGATGATAACCAGATAATACCGCAGAGGAAAAAGGTAGGAAATCCACTGCAACACTTTTGGCATTGCCTCCAGGGGAAAGAAGAAACCAGAAAGAAAAATACTGGGCAGAAGAGACATCCATACCGTGAGCATCGCTTCCTGTTGGGTGTTGGCAATCGTCGAGCTAAATAAGCCGATCCCCAAGCTGGAAAGCAAAAAGAGCCCGGAGAGCGCCAAAATCAAACCGAGATTTCCCCGCACGGGCACATCAAACCACCATGCCCCTAGGGCTAGCACTTCGATGGTGTTGATAATGGCTAAGACAACATAGGGCAGCAGTTTGCCGATCACTAGTTCCAGCGGACGAATGGGGGTAACGATCAGTTGTTCAATCGTGCCGCGTTCCCGCTCGCGCACAATGGCCGTCGCCGTAAGGATCGAGGTCAAGGCATATAAGATCATCCCGATCACGCCTGGGATCATGAAGTAGGCGCTGACCAAATCGGGATTGTACCAAACCTGAGTGCGCACATCCAAGGGGGACTGCAAATCAAAGCTGGCGCCGCGGCGCTGGGTGCGCTCAGCCAAGATCGTCGTGGCGTGCGCCTGCCCGATCAACTGGGCTGCCGACAAAGCTGTCGAGGCTACGGTAGGGTCTGTGCCATCCAGCACAAACGCCACACTCGCTTGTTCCCCGCTGTGCAATTTCTCATCATAGCCAGGGGGGATAATCAAACCTGCCCGTACCCTGCCCCGGTCGATCAACTCGCGCAATTCGCGCTCGGAGCCAACTTCATAGGTAATGCGGAAATAATCTGCAGCGCGATAGGCATCCAATAGACGGCGAGCCGCCGAGCTATGGTCTTGATCATAGACCGCTAAAGGCACATTGCGCACATCATTGGTGGCAGCATAACCGAGCAAGAAAAGCTGCATGATGGGAATAACGATGATCAAGACAAGCGTGCGGGGATCGCGCCGAATTTGGACAAATTCCTTACGGATTAAGGCTACTAGGCGCGTGTTCATCAGGAGCCATCCTCCTTGAGCAGAATGCCATGCAGGAAAATATCGATAAAATCGTCCAAGTCATCGCTCTCGCCCCACAGATTTGGAGCGGAGCGAGTAAGAAAGCGCGTCAGGTAATAGGCAAAGAACATCCCCAAGAAAGCGCGCGCCAGCACAAAGGCAGGCAAGGGACGCAAGTCGCTTCTATTGGCAACCAAGTTTTGAACAAAAGCTGTCAGCAGGGGCAAGAACTTCTCTGAGAGGTGGGGCACATGGGAAGCGCGAAATTCTACCAGTTCGATAAAAAACAGGTTGAGGAAATCTTGGCGACGATCCAAATAATCAGCATAAAAATGAGCCGCCTGATGGACAAAGTCGGCGAGATGGGCGGCTTGCAATTGTGCCAAGTGTGGCAGGACACCGAGAATGGGATGATATCGTTCCAAGACAGCGACAAAGATTTGCTCTTTGTTGGGGAAGTGATTGTAAATGCTGGCAACGGCGATGTCGGCCGCTTGGGCTATTTGACGCATGGAAGTGCCATGATAGCCGTTTTGGTTAAACAGGTTGTAGGCAGCGTGAATGATCTTTTCTTGGGTGTGCTCACCGCGGGGTGTGTTTTGTTCGAGGGTCATTTTTTTGTCTGTTTGATCCAAACGAACGTTCGTTCGTATTATAGAACAGGTTTTTTTGTTTGTCAAGATTTGGAATGACCCGTTTCCTGTGGCATGTCGAACGCCATGCCCCCCTCGTTTCATTTCGAGCGGAGCGAGAAATCTTAAGATTTCTCAGTCGCTGGCGCTTCTACTCATGACATCATTGTTCGAGGGGGTAGAGATATACAAAATCCAAGCCGAGCCGAACTTGCCTGCTCGGAAGCTGAGCGGAATTGATGTCATTCCCTCATCACAGCCCTCATCCCCTGCCCTTCCCCCATAGGGGGAAGGGAGCTCGCCCCCCCTTCCCTCACTCACTCGCAGGCGCTCGTTCTGAGTGACACAGGTGGGGGCGGCGCGGCTGTGGAATGATGCGCTATGTTCGCCACAGGACACAGGCGAGGACGCCTGCGACCCTAAGGGAACACCACCTCGCGCTTTGTCTCGTTAAAAACGTTTACCGCTTGCCCGCTTGGCAAGGGGTGGGGTAAGCAATCCGCTGATTGCTTTCAGGGGCGACAGAAGATGAAGGTCTTTTTTATGTTCCACCCTTCCGTGTTGAAATGATTTCCTACTCTATCATAATCATATAAATCGTAATATTCGCGCTCATCCACCCAATCGTCATCATCAGCCCAAACATACTCGCTCTGATAACGGGCAATTGCTTCCCCCATTTGACGCCGTCTCTCTTCTTCTTGCTGTTGCTCTAAATTCTTCTTGGCTAACCCAAGCAGGGCTAAAAACCATACGCCGATCGATAAAAGATTCATGTGGCACCTCTGAAAGTCCATCCATCAAGCAAGCAAGGTTTCAACACCGAAAAAGGGGTCGGGGTCTGAATGCCCTGACGGGTGGCAGGAGATTCGGACGAATTCGCTCCGTTTTTTACAAGCCCCACTTTCTCCCTATATCCTCCGCTCAGCGCCCCACTGCGCTGCTATCTTCGGCTCCGCAGAGCTTGTCTTCTCCCACTTCTTAGGGTGCTACCCCGTTTTGCGTACCCCCTCCCTTTTTCAGCCAGTTTTGCCCTTTTTTCAAGGGGGGTATGCAGAACCGATTTGCTATCCTTAATTATGCCATTTTCGCCATTTTTGACAAAGGGATCGGAGACGAATCTCACAGCATTCTCAAAGTCGAGCGTTTCACCGCCGAGTCCGCCGTGAAAAGCTCGACCAGCTCTGCCACCGCCAGCGCCCGCCGGCGCGCAAAACAGCCTAGCGCCCCCTTCCGCACACCTGGTCGAAGAACGACGAGGCGCATCCTCTCCATTCGCCCCGGCGCACGGAGCAAGCGCCTAAACCCTCCCCGCGGTGGGGAGCTAGTCGCCAATCCCCCGCGCAACGCCGACCGAGCTGCAAACTGCGCCGCGGCAGAGGCTAAGCACGCCTCTGCCGTTCGCCATGCCGCGGGCAGTGCCGCCTCGCGCTGCCCTCTCACGCCGCTGGTTCGACCACTGCCGTATAGACCTCAAATTTCGGCGGGTTCTCCATGTGTTTCTTAACCGCGCACAGCTCCGCCGCCCGCACCAGCGAGTCGCGGTACTTTTCGGGAAAAGTCGGCGGCACCTGAATCTCCAAATCGATCTTGCCCACCATACCGTTGAGCGGATTGGAGTGCATGCGCTGGATAATGCGAATGCCCGCGGTGGGCAAACCGCGCTGCTGGCAAAAGCCCAACACATAAATGCCGGCACAGGTGCCGATCGAAGCCAAAAAGGTGGCAAACGGCGTCGGCGCGCTCGCCGCTGGCGGTTGATCGGTTTTGACGGTGAAGTTGCCAAAATGGGCATCGACGCGTGCGCCGCCCGGGAAGTCAATGATCATTTCCATCGAAGAAAACCTCCTTGAGCAAATTCCTTCGCCCGCCGGCTCTTTCACGCCTGCTGGCGATTACACTTTCTATTGGATGCGAGGCAGGCGAAATGGTTACATCGGGCTGTCGGTTGGCGGCGTGCTGCTGCCCATTACCAGCCCTTGCCTTTCTGAATGCCCGCCAAAGAACAGCCAGTAGAGTGCGATGGCGAGCGAGTAGAGCAGGATCGTGCCGATGAAGGGCGGCGCAAAGCCATACCGCACCTGTAACCAGCCGCTCAGGGTGGGGCTAAACGCCCAGCCAAAATTCCATGCCATATTGACCAAGCTGGAGACCGTCGCCCGCGCCGTTGGCTCGACCCGTTCCATCACGAACGTTTGATAGACCGGGCTGCTCATGTTCATCAAGGCTAAGCGGATGTAATATGCCACGGCGCTGATCCAGAAGTGCGGCGCAAAGCCCATCAGCACGAGGAAGGGGATCGAAAGCGCCTGCGAGCCGATCACCAAATTCATTTTGCCCCAGCGGTCGGCGAGCGGCGGCGCCAGCAGCAAGCCAATCCCCATCCACAGCGACCCCCAGGCAAACAACGCCCCAATGACCGGGTCGCTCTGCCCATACACCTGCCGATAAAAGACGTTCATAAAGGGCATAATTAACCCCGCACCGATGGAGGTGATCAACATCGGGGCGATCAAGCGCACCAGCAAGGCGGGTTGTTGACGGAAGGTCGCCAAAGGGGCAAACAGCGCCCGCTGCGAACGGACAACAGGGCGCGTTCTGACTGCCCCCAAAGGCAGCAAGGAGAAGAGCAGCCCGGCGCTGATGATCAAGAGCGCCGCTCCATAGGCAGAGGCGTCGGTAGGAGCAGTGCGCAAAGGAATCGCCAACCAGCTCGGCAGGTAGCCGCCCACCCAGTTGCCTACCGAAGCCATCGTCATCTGCAACCCTGAGCTGATGCTGAACAGATAGGTGCGTTCCTGCTCGGAAGAATTTTCCATCAGAAACGGCGCCATCGTCACCCCTGCCAAGCTCTGTCCCAGCCCCGATAAGGCGCTCATGGCGAGGAACATCGCCGCGCTGGGATAGGCGACCATCAGCAGGATGGCGAGCGCTTCGATGAACGTCGCCGCCAGCAGGGAGCGCTTTCTGCCCAGCAGATCGGCGAGATAGCCCAACGGCAGGGCAGCCAGCAATGCCATCAGGCTGCTGACGGTGACCAAATTGCCCAACAGGGCTTCGTTGTACCCCAAACTGAGCACGAAGAAGTTAAACAGCAGGCGAAAGACCCCCATCGCTGCGCCGCTGATGACGATGTGAAGGAGAAACAAGCGGGCGTTGGGTTGAAAGGCACAGATTTTGCTGCCGTAGTCTCTGACCGCTTGCTGAAGGGTGGTCGGAAAAGAGGCCGCCATGCAGACTCATTCCTTTTCGGGGAGCTGTTCGGCACGCAGGAACTGCTCGAACAGGTGGCAGAGATGGTCGAGGTAGCCTTTGCGCGGCGAATAGAGGCGCGTTTCGCCCCTGACGGAAATTTGCACCAGCCCGGCGAGGCGCAGTTCGCTCAGATGATGGGTCACGGTGGGGGCGCGCAGGCGCAATTTGCGCGCCAACTGCGACGGGGTATGGGGCTCCTGCTCCAAATAACGCAGAATGCGCAGACGGGTCGGATCGGAAAGGGCTTTCAGCGCCAACATCAACCCCTCGGGCACCTGCTCGCCCGGGATCAGCGAATCGCTGGCCGGCCTTGCCCCGAAGAGGATTATGTGGGTGGTGGGGTCAATTTCGAGGTAAAACAACAGTGGCGTTGACCAATAAGCGGGGGCAAGGATCAGCGTCGGCTTGAAGAAGGAACGATCAAACTCCACCCCCTGCGATAGCTCGACGATCAACTGCTCCAGCGAGAGCTTCTGGGAAAGCTCCTGCGCCCGTTGTAAGGCTTGGCGCAGGGCGGGTTGGATGCGGCGCTCCTCTTCGGCGAAAAAGACCTGATAATAGGCTTGCAAGGCTTCCAAATAACGTTCGCCGAACTCTTCGGCTCTCGCCCACCAGTCCAGCAGGTTTCTCACCTGTTGCGCTGAGGGGGGATATCCCTTGGCTTTGT
The DNA here is from genome assembly GCA_937129505.1 of uncultured Anaerolineae bacterium. Classification (GTDB taxonomy): domain Bacteria; phylum Chloroflexota; class Anaerolineae; order Anaerolineales; family UBA4823; genus NAK19. The sequence goes on from CAKZNJ010000170.1 coordinate 5,704, forward strand.
CGAAGGCGCGCAGGGCTTCGGCATCGGCTTCGTCCCAGGCGCGGCGCGCCTGCACCGCCCGCAGTCGCTCGACGAGTTCGGCGGGCACCTCGGCGGAGAGGGACAGGGCAGCCAGCCGCTCGGCGGCGGGGATTTGGCGCAACGCGAACAGAGCAGTGGCGGCGTCTTTGGGTTGGGGAAGGGTATAAGCCCAATATAGCGGAACCCATAAGAAGGTATAGACTTCTTCGAGAAATTTGCGTTCGTTTTGGGGCAGGCGCGAGCGCACGCCCGCCGCCCACGAAGGGCGCAAACCGAAGGTATTTGGCTCGTGCAACACCTTAAGGCTGATAAAAAAGTCATAGACGCTGCCGAAATCCCACAGCAGCTGTTGCGGCGGCGAGGCAGGGCTTTGGTTCATGGGTTCTCCTGATTGAGGTCGGGCAGGCTGGTGAGCGACGGCTCCCCGATCAGGGCTTTAAACCATTCGAGGGTGCGCCAGCGGCGAGATGCGCTAGGCGCAGGGCGGACAACTTGACCCTCCCGCAGCGCGGGCTGACGATCTTCAGCGGCGTTGGGGAAGGATGCTTTGTTTTTTTCATCAAACAAATCGCATTTGTCGCTCATGACAGGCTCTCTTTCTCCGCTCCACGGCTCACTCGCCGCTATGGGGCAGAGGCTTGACAACGGGCTATTGCCCAACGGTTTGGCAACACTGCCGAACTTAGACGTTTGTCTACATTAGACAATTAGCTATATTAGATAAATATCTAATTAGATAATAGTCTAAATTTTCCCTTTTGTCAAGAGGTTTTTTTTCTGACGGGGTAACTTGAGATGTTGGACGGAGATGAACACCAGATAACCCACCAGCATCAAGGCGGTGAACATCAGGGTAAAGCCGTAGAAGCCCAGATTATCGAGGGGGTTCAGCGTGCGCCAGAGCGTTTCCTTGAGGATTTGGTTGGGCGAGGTGAGCAAATCCCAACTGTTCCAGCGCGAAAAGCGCCCCAAATAGAGCCCCAACCCAGCCAACCCCAAGGCGCTCAGGGCGAACAGCCAGCCCAGAAAGGCGCCTAGGTATCCCTCGACCAGCAGATGCATCATGCGCAGCGAGACCAAAGCCAAGAAAAAGCCGCTCCAGGCAAAGGCGGCGATCAAGCCGATGTCATACCACAAAGGGATGCCGGGGCGCTGGGTGAGGTGGAAGAAATCGGTCAGCAAATAGGGGGCATTGGGGAAAAAGGCAAGCCACAGGGCGGCGGGAAACCAAACCAACCACCACCGCCCGGCGCGCCAGCGCTCCAGCGCCATCGCCCATAAACTGAACAGATAGGGCAACCACGCCAAAAAGAGGTTCCACACCAGATTGGCGTACACGATCCAACTGCGCGCGAGCACCACCCGCCCGGCGTACAAACTCAACGCCAGCAAGCTGCTCAGCGCTAAGGGGTAAAACAAGTGATCGGCAAAAAAGCGATGGACTTTGGCAAGCAGGTTAAACATCGTCTAGCTCCTGCTCCCCATTATATCGGATACAATACGTTCATGCCCAAAGTGCGTTTGGATGTGCTCTTGGTCGAACGGGGGGTTGTCTCCAGCCGCGCCGCGGCGCAGAAGCTGATTCTTGCTGGGCAAGTGCGCGTCAACGATCAAGTTGCCCTGAAACCGTCATGGGAGATCTCCCCTGACAGCCAGATCGAGATTGTGCAGGGCTTGCGCTACGTCTCCCGCGGCGGTGAAAAGCTGGCGGCGGCGCTTGCCCACTTTGGCAGCGTGGTGGCGGGCAAGGTCTGCGCCGATGTGGGCGCTTCGACGGGCGGCTTCACCGATTGCCTGCTCCAACACGGCGCCCAACGCGTCTATGCCATCGAAGTGGGCAAGGGCATTCTGGCGTGGAAGCTGCGCTGCGACCCGCGTGTGGTGGTGATGGAAGACACCAACGTGCGCACAGTGGAGCGCCTGCCCGAAGCGGTGCAACTGGTCACCGTTGACGTGTCGTTTATCTCGTTGAAACTGGTCTTGCCGGTGATTCGCAAGTGGCTCGAGGGGAGTGAAGGCGAAGCGGAGGTGTTGGCGCTGATCAAGCCGCAATTCGAGGCGGGACGGCGGGAGGCGGCCCGTGGGGCAGGGGTGATTCGCTCGGCGGAGATCCATCAGCGGGTGATCGCCGAGATTCAAAGCTTCGCTGGTGGCTTAGGGTTTCAGGAGCGGGGGGTGTGTGAGTCGCCCCTGCTTGGGCCAAAAGGCAACCGCGAGTTTTTTATTTGTTTGGTTTATGCAGGAGCGGGAGGCGAGTGAGGGGCTCGGTCAGGGCTTGGCGAACGTCGCCTTTGTTGTGAGAGGGGGGCAAGCACCATTCCCCCTGTGGGCGAAAGGCAGGGGATGAGGGCTGCGGGTCACGAAAGGGCGAGGGGGGCAAGCTCCCTTCCCCCTGTGGGGGAGTGGGAGGGGATGAGGGCGGCGGGTCACGAAAGGGCGAGGGGGGCAAGCACCATTCCCCCTGTGGGGGAAGGGCAGGGGATGAGGGCTGCGGGTCACGAAAGGGCGAGGGGGGCAAGCTCCCTTCC
>CAKZNJ010000171.1 GCA_937129505.1 uncultured Anaerolineae bacterium
CAAGCCCACTTCTCCCAAGACGATGTTCAGGCTCAGCCCTAGAAGGACATAAATCCCCACAAAAAAGCCCACATCAATCCAGTAATTATTGACAAAGGGCAAGAAGGGATAGATCAGCAAAAGCAAGACGATCAAGCCGATCCACAAAACCGCCGAGCGGGTGGAAGGCACGCCGCCGTTTTGCTGCCCTTTCCAGAGACGTTGCGTGAGTTTCTTGGTGAGATCGCTCATGGTTTATACTTTCTCCGCCACTTTTTCTCCAATCAGCCCAGTGGGGCGGACAATTAGAATGATAATCAAAATGAGAAAGACAAAGACATTTTTCCACGCCCCTGAGACAAATCCCTCAAAGAGCGATTCGAGCAGTCCCAAAAGGATGCCGCCGATCATGGCGCCTGGGATATTGCCGATGCCGCCCATGATCGTCGCCGTAAAGGCTTTCAAGCCATACCCCCAGCCCATGGTAAAGATGATGCGGCTGTAGTTTAAACCGGCAAACACACCCGCCATGGCGCCGAGAGCCGGTCCAACCGAGAAAACAAAGAAGATGATCGAGCGAAAGTTGATGCCCATCAAGGTTGCCGTCTCGCGGTCCAAGGCTGTCGCCCGCACGGCGGCGCCGAAGAGCGTCCTCTCGACAATGTAGTAGATTAACGCCATCAGGGTGAGCGAGACCAGCAAGGTCACCAGCTTGATATCCGTGATATAGACGTCACCGAACAGGCGGAGGGTGCCGGCGGGAATACTGGTTTGAGGATAGGCTTGGAAGCGCGGACCCCATACAGCCATGATCCCGTTAGAAATAAAAATAGACGCCCCCAATGCCGAGACAACCAACGGCAAGCGCCCTGCTTTATACACCGGACGGTACGCTACCCTCTCGACCAACAAGCCGCCCATGGCTAATCCCAGCATAGCCGCAAGGATGGCGACCACAATCCCCCCCCAGAGGCCGAAGGTGCGCGTCACCCAGCCAGAGCCGATCACCAGAACAGCGTAGCCGATATAACTGCCCAAGGTAAAGAAATCACCATGGGCAAAATTGATCAATTTCATCACCCCATAGACCATCGAATAGCCCATCGCTACCAAAGCGTAAAAAGAACCGATGGTCAATCCATTGGTAAGTTGCTCAAGGAGCAATTGCATCGAAAGCCTCCTTGTAAGAAAGATACCCCAAGCCCAAAACTGTTTCTTGTATTCCCTCTCTCCCTGCGTTGAGAGCGGGAGTAAGGTCGGAAAATGGTCGTCTTGTGCCGCCCATACTCAACGCTGAGCCCCTTCCCCTGCCAACAAAACGGGAGATGCATTCCCCTCTCCCTGCGTTGAGAGCGGGAGTAAGGTCGGAAAATGGTCGTCTTGTGTCGCCCATACTCAACGCTGAGCCCCTTCCCCTGCCAACAAAACGGGAGATGCATTCCCCTCTCCCTGCGTTGAGAGCG
>CAKZNJ010000172.1 GCA_937129505.1 uncultured Anaerolineae bacterium
TTGTGGATAAATGGCGCCTATGTCAAATTACCAATGAACTCGGCCGGGAAGGGGGAATTGCAGAAGCAATGAAGGGCGTTGACGTAGTCATTGGCCTCTCTCAGTCTGGTCCTGGGGTGATCTTGCCCGAATGGGTGGAGACAATGGCAGAAGATGCGATTGTGTTTGCTTGTGCCAATCCGGTGCCTGAGATTTGGCCATGGGAAGCCAAAGCAGCCGGAGCGCGAATCGTAGCTACCGGCCGCTCGGATTTCCCGAATCAGATCAATAACTCACTTGGTTTTCCGGGCATCTTCCGCGGTGCATTGGATGTACGCGCCCGCACGATTACGGACGAAATGTGCTTTGCAGCAGCTGAAGCCTTGGCAGAACACATTGGAGATCGCTTGGATGAAGAGCATATTATCCCGACGATGGATGATTGGGAGGTGTTCCCGCGTGAAGCGGCCGCGGTGGCTATGAAAGCCCAAGAACAAGGTGTTGCGCGGGTCAGCAGAACGTATGAGGAGCTCTATGAGCATGCCCACAAAATCATCAAGCGCTCTCGCGATATCACCCATATGATGATGCAGGAAGGCTTTATCGCCGAGGCACCCGTTTAGGCGCTCGGATGACCTATTCTGTTAAGCAAGCACCAACATTTCTGGAGGAAGAACCATGTATGATCTGATTATTATCGGAGGAGGTCCGGCGGGGTTAACCGCCATGATCTACGCCATTCGCAAACGACTCAACGCCTTGCTGGTCTCTAAGGATTTGGGCGGTAAAACGATGTGGCGCCTAGAATTGCCTTGGGTTGAAGAATATCAAGTGATTAAAGGCTTGGAAGTGGTCAATAAGTTCAAAAGCGAATTGGAATATTTGAGCTTTGCCCGCCACATGGAAGCGGTCGAGAAAGTCGAGAAGCGAGGGGAGGGCTTTTGTGTGCTCACGAAGGGCGGTGGAGAGCTGATGGCAAAGGCGGTCATTGTCGCTACGGGCACCAAACAAGAACGAATGGGGGTGCCGGGTGAAAGGGAATTCATGATGCGTGGCTTGTGCTACTCCGCGTTGAGCTATGCCCCGCTCTTTATTGATCGCAAAACAGCCGTGATTGGAGATAGTGAGTTAGCGTTGAGATCAACGGCTGAATTGGCGACAGTTGCAAAACATGTGACATTGATCGGGGCAAGCGCAGACAAACTGACCTCTCCTCTCGGAGAGAAAGTTAAGAATTCACCGAATGTAACCATCTTGGAAAAGTATCAAGTTATGGAAGTAAAGGGAGATCGGTTTGCAGAACGGCTGGTAGTCAAAAGCCCGAAGGGTGATATTCAAGAAGTTGAGGCAGAAGGGACTTTTATTGAACTGGGTTTGGTGCCGAATTCCCAAATGGTTGCCGATTTGGTCAAGCTCGATCCCCAAGGGAGAATCTGTGTGGATTGCTTCTGCAGAACCAATGTGCCCGGCGTGTTTGCTGCCGGTGACGTAACTGACACCTTTGCAGAGCAGGTGTTGATTGCAGTTGGTGAAGGCGCTAAAGCCGCTTTGAGCGCTTACGATTATCTCCTGCCGATGTTATAAGGCAATTCGACAAATATCGCAGAAAGCGAAACGCCTCCCTGAAGCATAAACCACCGGGGAGGCGTTTTATTAACCCCGAATGGCAAGCTGAGTCCATACTGCAGCATGATCCGAAAACGGATATCGCCCATCATTACCCGCGTTGACGATTTGCCAAATCTTTTCGGTTTGGTAAATAAAGAGATAATCCAAACGGTGACGCAACTCGCCTAAGAGGGGGATTGAAATACGATGGGTGGACAAATCACATTCCGGGGGATGGATATGACGCAGGGTATCCAACCAACGACTTTTGAGTAGTTTGATCGGGGAAGAGTTTTCAGCAGTATTGAAATCTCCACCAACGACGGCGCTAGTGGTTTGGTTTTCAATCCATTCGACTAGTTCTTGGACTTGACGACGGTTGCGCCAGGGGTTGATGCTTAGGTGAGTGGAAACCGCTAATAAATTGCCGCAGGGCGTTTCAACTAAGGCAGCTAACGCCTGACGGCGGGCAAACGGGTGCAGGCTGGAGCGGAGAATTTTTTGCCCCTGATGCCGTAAGGGATGGCGACTTAGAATTGCTAACCCTTCCTCGAAACCGATGTGCAGCCGATCACCGTTTGTGCGCGCATAGATTGCATTCATCCCTAGCCGTTCAGCGAGGATTTCGTGCACCCGATGACGATGAGTTTGCCAGACTTCTTGAAGGAGCAAGATGTCCGCCCTGTGCTCATGGACAAGCTGGATAAACTGCTGCAGGCGTTCCATACCTCGATGAAGGTGGGGCCAGGGATGTCGCAAGTTTGCCGAGAGGACCTTTAGGGAGCGGCAGGGTTGCTCTACGGTAGAAATTTTTACAGAATTAATTTCCGTTCTGTTTCGTATGGTAGCGAGAATTTGTCGAAGCAAATGGCTCTCCAGAGATAGGCGTGAATAACCCCTGCTTTATACCACAATTTTTCTCTGAAATTGTTGGTTTTTTGGACTTTCTAAGAGATGACTGGGGATGCTGCGCAGTGAAACTATCAGGCGAAAAATATCATCATTAACCTGAGCAATCAAACGGTAGGCAAATGAATAACCTGCTGTTTGATTGCTTAGGATGTCATTGTTGATCAAAACAAAATGTTAAATGCTGTCTTGCTATGTCGAATGGTTTTGATTGTTCGTTTTCACTTTGCTTCGTTGAACTTCTTGTAAGCCGTGCAAGAAGTTAGGCACAACTTGTTTCGGGAATTTCGGCCAGGTGAGCAAGACGATCGAGGCTATATAGACAACCAGCCACCAACCGACAGGCGGTGTCCAGTGGAGGGCAATCCAAATTAAATAGCCATACACAGGAGCTTGATAGAGCATTCCTAACGAGGACGGAATACCCAACCACAAGAAAAGGATGCCCCAGATGAGGAGATAGATCCATCCCCTCCAAGGGGGTAAGATGCGCGCAGCGATAAAGTAGAGGACTAAGCCGGTTGCCACAGACATGTCAACTTGCAGATCGTGCTCACCAATCCACGATTTATACTTGACCCGACTACGACGGGCTAAATTTCCGTCTAAGAAATCACCCAACCAGTCCGCCAGCATTAGCCAAACGACTAAGGGCAGAGCCGCTTGACCTTGGGTGATCCCCAGGAAGACAAGGAGAACCGCAATGCCCAGTCGGCCGAAGGTGATTAAA
>CAKZNJ010000173.1 GCA_937129505.1 uncultured Anaerolineae bacterium
ATATCCTTGAAGGCCTTTTGATTGCCCTTGCTCACTTAGACGAGGTCATCCAAACCATCCGTCAGTCGCCAGACGCCGACACGGCGAAAGAGCGCCTGATCAAACGCTTTAAACTCAGCGAACGGCAAGCTCAGGCAATTTTGGATTTACAACTGCGCCGCTTGGCAGCCCTAGAGAGGAAGAAAATCGAAGATGAGCAACGGCAAACGCTTGAACGGATTGCCTATCTAGAGGACTTATTAGCCAGCCCGGCAAAAATCCTGCAGGTGATTCGGGAGGAATTGAACGACCTTGCGCAAAAATATGCCGACCAGCGGCGCACTCACATTGCTGTAGATGCTAGTGAAGACTTTGCGGAGCAAGACTTAATCCCCGATGAAGCTGTGTTAATCAGTCTCACCGAGCGTGGGTATATTAAACGTACTTCGGTGAAAACCTTTCGACCGCAGGGGAGAGGCAGTCGAGGGGTGGCCGGACATGCTACCAAAGAAGAAGACGAGGTATTGGTCATTTTACCTGCTCGTTCGCTGGATACCTTGCTTTTCTTCTCCAACCGCGGTAAGGTTTACTCGGAAAAGGCGTATCAAATTCCCGATTCAGATCGTCAGGCGCGCGGCATCCCTTTGGTCAATGTGATCGGTCTGGATGCTGGAGAAAGGATCACTGCGGTGGTGGCGGTGCCCCAGTTCGAGGCGGCTCGTTTTCTCTGCCTAGCGACGCGCAAGGGAAAGATAAAGCGCATGCCACTGGTAGAATTTGCAGCAGTCAGACCTTCGGGAATTATCGCTATCCATCTCGAAGAGGGGGATGAATTGGGTTGGGCACGCTTGACGCAAGGGGATAGTGAACTCATCCTGGTCACTGAAAAGGGACAAGCCTTGCGCTATTCCGAAACAGAAGTGCGTCCACAGGGACGAGCTGCCGGCGGAGTCAGCGGCATCAAGTTGATGGCAGGTGACTATTTGGCTAGTATGGAAGTTGTTGAAGCCGAAGGTGAATTGCTGGTTGTCACCGAAAAGGGGTTTGGGAAGCGCACTCCTTTAAGTGAATATCCGACAACGAGCCGCGCTGTGAAAGGTGTGCGCACTCTAGCACAAGGATCCTCGGAAAAAATTGGCCTGATCTCTGCGGCTCGAGTGGTAAAACCTGAGGATGAGTTGACAATCATCTCGGCAAATGGGGTGCTCCTGCGCACCAAAGTTGCCGATGTGCCGAGTTTGGGACGGGCTGCGCGGGGGAGTATCCTGATCAAACTGCAAGGTGGTGATCGGGTGGTCTCCGTTGCTCGGTTGGCTGCTGCGGATCTGCGAATAAGCTAATTGGAGAAACGGCTGTCCTTTTCATCTAATAAGGCGGCAGCTAAAGCTTGTTTTAGAGAACGGGTTTCGACCACTTCGATAGTAGCGGGATACAGTTCAGCGCGGTTGTGGCGGCGGGGCACCACCGCCATTTGAAACCCCAAAGCGGCAGCTTCTCTGAGGCGGGAGGCAATTTGTCCCACCATGCGCAGTTCCCCCGATAAACCCACTTCACCAATGAGAACTACGTTGGCTCGAATGGGGCAGTTTCGATACGAGGAAGCAATCGCCGCAGCGATGGCAAGGTCAGCAGCTGGTTCATCGATGCTCAAGCCACCGATGACGTTGACAAAGATGTCTTGCTCGCCAAGATGAAACCCCAAACGCCGGCTCAGCACAGCGCAGATCAGCAACAGGCGATTCATGTCAACCCCATTGGCAGTCCGTCGCGGGTTGCCAAAAGGGGTAGGGCTGGTTAGCCCCTGAATTTCGACCAAGAGAGGGCGCGTCCCTTCCATCGTCACGGCAATGGCGGAGCCGGGTGCGTCGATCACGCGCTCGGCAAGGAAAACTTCGGATGGATTGGGAACTTCTCTCATCCCTCTTTCCCCCATCTCAAAAACACCTACCTCGGAGGTTGCCCCAAAGCGATTCTTAACAGAACGCAATAAGCGGTAGGATTGAAAGCGATCGCCTTCCAAGTAGAGCACCGTATCCACGATGTGTTCCAGAACGCGCGGTCCCGCAATGGTGCCTTCTTTTGTGACATGGCCGATGAGAAAGACGCTAATACCGGTAGTCTTCGCCAGTTCTCGCAGTTGTGAGGCGCACTCTCTGACTTGTGAAACCGAGCCAGCGGTTGATTCGAGGTCGGGGAGATAGGTGGTTTGAATCGAGTCAATAATCAATAGTCGGGGTTTTAGGGCGGCGACATGCTCTAAGATCTGAGGTAAATTGGTTTCGGTGACCAGAAAAAGGCTTTGGGGAAATGTTTTTGCGGCTTCCTTGTTTTGATCTGGCGATGGATCTAGGCTGAGCAAGCGCTGGGCACGCATGCGGATTTGCCTCTCCGATTCCTCCCCCGAGACGTAGAGGACTGATTCTTGTTTTGCCATCTCTAACGCCACTTGCAACAAAAGCGTGCTTTTTCCAATGCCGGGGTCGCCGCCGATGAGAATAATCGAGCCAGGAACGATGCCCCCACCGAGCACACGGGCGAATTCACTGATCGGCAGAAGCAAGCGATCCTGCTGCAAGGTATCAATTTCAGTTAAACGTTTGGGAGTTGAGGCGGTGCCATAGAGTCCGCTGCGAAATTTAGGTTCTGGCGCAGGGGGCGCGATGATTTCCTCGATAAAGCTGTTCCACGCCCCACATTGGGGACAACGTCCCATTTCCCGGGCAGAGGTGCGCCCACACTGTTGACAGACAAATTGAGTGCGCGTTTTTGCCATGAATTGATTATACCCTTTACTTGTCTGAGCGTTAGGGTGGGGTTATCTCGATGGGCATTGGAAGGTTAAAACGCAACTTTAAACAATCCTCTATAGTTTGTAGGTGCGGTCGGATCGAAAAATTTGATCCGATATTAGCTCTAAAACGGGTATAATTTTGGTCGTTTCGGCTGAGAAATCAGACCAAATTTCTTTAGATCATTTCAAGGAGGCTTAGATGAACAGGTTGCTCTTTCTCCTCGTAACAGTTACCCTCATTTTTAGCTTTGTCGCTTGCGCTCCAGCAGCCAGTCCACAGGAGCAACCTAAGCGGGTGGTCTATTTGATCAATGGTGCTCTGGGGGATAATGCATTCTATGACTCTGGAAAAGCCGGTATTGACAATATAGCGAAGCAGTACGGCGTTGAAACTCGTACCATCGAATGCAATTTTGATGCTGGAAAATATGAACCATCGTTACGGGCTGCGGTCGATTTTGCCGATGTGATCTTCGTCATTTCCTATGGCTTTGAAGATCAACTCAAAGAGTTTGCTGACCAGTACCCCGACAAAATCTTTGTTAATG
>CAKZNJ010000174.1 GCA_937129505.1 uncultured Anaerolineae bacterium
TGGTACAATGCCGAGTTTGGGACGTTGTTCAAACGGAATTTGCATTAACCCATTGACAACTTCATGCGTGGTGCCATCTCCACCAGCAGAAATGATGAGATCGTACCCCTCTAGGGCAGCTTGCTTTGCCAATTCTGTGGCGTGAGTTGGATAAACCGTACCAGCCCAGTCTGCGCCGCCAAATTCTTGGACGATGGGGCGTAGGTTAGAGGCTTTATGCCATGCACGTCCTAAGTCCGCGTTAGGATTGACGATCAGCTTTACTTTTCGTTTTTGCATATTAGACCACCGATGATGGATTTAGTAGCGAGATTTCATTTCTCGCGCTGGAATGAGGATTTGACCTTCGTTAGGGTCTCCGATTAGGGATATGGATGCTGGATTGTGCGTTGTCAGCCACGCACAATAAGCAGCGATCAAGGTATCCAATTCAGTAGGTAATAACACAATATCCATCGGAAAGTTTCCGCGCAAGACTTTATATCGAGTGACTTCTTCGAAAAAACGCATCGGATCAGGGATGCGGATATTCTTTTCGTATAGTAATAGCTGTCTTTGTAAACGACCTTCTAGTGTTTGTTTTGCAAGCGGATGATAGCCAAGTAGGATGGTGTAAGCAGCATGGGGGTAGATTTCAATGAATATCTTGGTTGCACTTTCAGCAGGATATCGCTGAAATCCCATCTTGATCAATTGACGGTAAAAGTGAAAACCTTTTTGCATCCAGCTCGGGCAGTCTTGCTCCTTAGCTGGAGTGGGGATAATCCTAATGCGATGGCGTCTCAAAATGACCTCGCAGAGACGGTAATTTACCCAGCGGCCAGGTTTTAGAGGAGGGATAACTTTATGACGTATTTCTTCATTTTCCATCAGCTTTTGGTTAGGTTGATAGGGTGAGCAAACCGCCACGGTGCAGTTTTGCTGGTTGGCAATAAACGTTAGCGTTTCGGACATATCGCCTGAACCTTTTTGCATAATGGAGAGGTTTTCATCCAATGCGATATATAGAAAAGGTTTTCTACCTGCTGTTGGGTCAACCCCAATAAAGAGCGAATTTTGAAACATGCTTACCTTTCCTAACCAAGAAAGTCAATCGTAGATTAGATTGATTTTAGTCTAGTTGAAACTTGGATAAAATGCAACTAACACCCGCCATGGATTTTGACTCAAGCGGAAGTGTGGTTTATACTTGTCTTCGATTGAAAAAGCTTAGGTGTATTCGAAGCAATTCAAAAGAATTACAAACTCAAGTTATACTAAAAGTATAACCTTACCAAGGTGCAAAACAAAACATTTATCCGTTTCACAAATGGAGGACAAGTTGATGAGCGAACAATTCAAACTAACGTATGCAACGATGTTTAATCCACCTGAAGAATTGCATCTTCGTTTCGATGAAGCCCTGCAGCGTGTCAAATCAAATTTGGGTAAAGAGTACGGCTTGCTGATCAATAATCAAGATCATTTCACGGCGGAAAAAGCCGAGGATCGTTCACCAATTAATACCGAGATTGTATTAGGAGTGTTTCAAAAAGGGGGTGTTGAAGAAGCTCAAGCAGCTTTGGAAGCAGCTCGTAAAGCTTTTCCGAGATGGAGCCATCTAAAATGGCAGGGACGGGTTAACTTACTACGTAAAGTCGCTGATCTTATCGATCAAAGGACCTTTGATATTGCGGCAGCATTATCGTTGGAGGTGGGCAAAAATCGCATGGAAGCGCTCGGCGATGTCGCAGAGACAGCTGATCTGATTCGCTATGCCTGTGATCAGATGGAAAAAAATAATGGCTATATTGTTCAGATGGGCAGTGATCCTTTGGTGGGTTACACGGCGACAAATTTTTCCGTTCTGCGGCCTTATGGGGTATGGTTGGTCATTAGCCCATTTAACTTTCCGAGCGCATTGAGTGGTGGCCCGGTGGGAGCAGCTTTGGTCACCGGCAACACGGTTGTTATTAAACCGGCCAGTGATACGCCGTGGACGGTGCGCCTGCTGGTGGAATGTTTCCGTGATGCTGGCTTGCCGGAGGGCGTGTGTAATTATGTCACTGGCCCGGGCAGCACATTAGGGCAGGCCTTAATTGAGAGTGAGTTGGTGGATGGAATCACCTTTACCGGTTCTTATGAGGTGGGAATGAAGATTTATCGGGATTTTGCGCAAGGTCAATATGTTCGACCCATTATCTTAGAATTAGGGGGTAAGAACCCCGCAATCGTCAGCCGTAATGCCGATCTGGAACGAGCAGCGCTGGGAATTGTGCGTTCGGCGTTTGGTTTACAAGGACAAAAATGCTCTGCTTGCTCCAGGGTATTTGTGGAAGAGCCAATGTATGAGGCACTTGTCTCTCGCTTGGTTGAATTGACCACGAAACTGGCGATTGGCGACCCTACCGATCGCCATGTCTATCTCGGACCAGTAATCAATCAAAAGGCTTATCAAGACTATCAACATTATGCAGAAGAATTATCCCAATCGGGTAAAATTTTGACAGGTGGAAAAATCTTGACCGAAGGGGAATATGGCAAGGGATATTTCTGCACCCCGACGTTGGTTACAGATCTGCCGCTTGAGCATCGTTTGTGGAAACATGAGATGTTTTTACCAATTACAACAATTGCTAAAGTCGAGACGCTCGAACAAGCGATGCGATTGGCAAATGGTGTCAACTATGGCTTAACCGCTGGTTTCTACGGAACGAAAGAAGAGGCTACCTGGTTCTTTGACAATATTCAAGCAGGTGTTACCTATGTAAACCGACCCCAGGGTGCTACAACGGGCGCTTGGCCGGGCTATCAACCGTTTGGCGGCTGGAAGGCTAGCGGCTCTACGGGTAAGAATGCGGGAGGTATTTATTATTTGCCTCTCTATCTCCATGAACAAATTCAAACCATTGTAGAGTGAGGTGCGGTCTGAGCAGATTTATTGCCTCGAAAATTTTTTCTATCTAAGAGTGTTCAAGCGGTTGAAATGGAGGAAGAGCCACTAGGGTATCGCGTTGGAATTTTTCTGATAGTCATCGGATTTATGGCGTTGATACCCTTTGTGGCTTCTGAACAATTAAATCAACCAGATTACCGGTATTTCTTTTCGGCTATCTTTTTACTGGTTATGGGTGGGTTTGTGATGTGGCGAAATCGTCCGCCGAAACGACAGGACGTTCAACGGTTTCGTATTTTCAAACGCAAACAAAAGGATAAGCGAAAAGAGTGAACTATGAGCAAACTGATGTCGTTATCTGAAGCGATTCAACGATATGTGAGAGATGGGGATTTGGTCTATGCCGCTGGTTTCACCCACCTCATCCCTTTTGCGGCCGGCCATGAGATTATTCGCCGAAGAAAGAAGGATTTGATTCTCGCCCGCGCTACGCCGGATTTAATTTACGATCAAATGGTAGCGGCTGGCTGTGCAAAAAAAGTGATTTTTTCCTATATGGGAAACCCGGGCGTTGGTTCTCTGCGGATCGTCCGCAAGGAAATTGAAGCTGGCAACTTGGAATGGGAGGAATATTCTCATTTCAGCATGATCTCGCGTTTACAAGCTGGCGCAAGCGGCTTGCCTTTTATGCCGATGAACCCCACCGCAGCCGGTGATCTGGAGCGAGCAAACCCGAATTACCGTCAGGTGATCGATCCTTATTCGGGGAACCCTGTGGTTGTTGTGCCGGCATTAAAGCCGGATGTGGCTATCATACATGTTCAGCGGTGTGACGCCGAGGGAAATGCCCACATTTGGGGCATCATTGGTGAACAGAAGGAAGCGGCATTTGCTGCGGAAAGGGTTATTGTAACCGCTGAAGAGATAGTGGATGAAAGTGTGATCCGCTCAGACCCTAACCGTACCTTGATCCCGGCTTTTATTGTCGATGCCGTATGCCATGTGCCTTTTTGCGCCCACCCTTCTTATACTCAAGGCTACTATGATCGCGATAATGGGTTTTACTTGCAATGGGATGAAATCAGCAAGACCCCAGAAAAAGTGCAAGAATATTTGGATGAGTGGGTTTACGGCGTAGCCGATCGACAGGAATACTGGGAAAAATTAGGCGCCGAAGTCCACGAAAGGTTGAAAGTAGGGGAAAGGCTCAGTGCTCCTGTAAACTACGGATTATATTGATAAAAAGGATCTCAATATGACAGACTATACGTTACCCGAACTCTTGACCATTAATGGCGCTCGGTTATTGCGCGATGGAGATGTGGTTTTTGTTGGGGTGGGTTTGCCAAATTTGGCTTGCAATTTAGCTCGCCGCACCCATGCACCGAATTTGGTAATGATTTACGAAGCAGGGGTGATTGGCGCCCAACCGGCAAGATTACCTCTCTCAATTGGCGATCCGACACTGGTTTCTGGGGCACTTTCGGTTTGTAGCATGTATGATATTTTTGCTTTTTACCTCCAACGTGGTAACATTGATGTTGGTTTTTTAGGAGGTGCTCAAATTGATCGCTTTGGGAATATTAATGCTACAGTGATTGGCGATTACGCTAAGCCGAAAGTTCGATTACCCGGTTCGGGAGGATCTATGGAGATCGCTGCTTGGGCAAATCGGTGTTATATTTTGACCCCGCATCAAAAACGACGCTTCCCCGAGAAGGTTGATTTTCGCACCTCGGCGGGTTTTCTCAATCATCGCCGGGAACGTGAAGCCGCAAAATTGCGCGGCGGTGGACCGCAAGCCATCGTTACAGATATCGGCATTCTTGAGCCAGATGGAAGCGGTGAATTGATCTTAACGGCATTACACCCAGGGCGTACGGTTGAAGAGGCTAAGGAGAACACGGGATGGGATTTAAGAGTCTCTGCTTCGTTGAAAATTACTCAACCTCCTAGCGAGAGAGAACTAAAAATTCTTCGCGAGGAATTAGATCCGAATCGCATTTATTTGAAAGGGGGAGAATAGATGAGACTCTTCATAGCAAATGGCCGCTTACGGTTGGGATGGCGATTGCTTTTGCATACGCTCATGGTTTTAATTTTTACGTTTATTATTGGGATCCCCCTCGTATTGCTTAGCGGAGTAGGTGAAAGCTTTTCATTGGAACAGACGCCCCAATCTTATCCGCAGTTGGGGAACCGTTTATTCTTAGTATCGGAGTTGTCTTTTGCTATCGGACTGACGCTGGCAACGTTTCTCGCTCGACGATGGTTGGATAAAAAATCTTTTCGGAGTTTGGGCGTCCATCTTACAAAAAAGTCAGCGATGGACGTCATTGCGGGGTTCCTAATAGCTGGTCTCATGATGGGCGCTATCTTTGTTGTACAGTTTGCCCTTGGATGGCTCAAGGTAGAAGGTTTTGCGTGGGAAAGTGGTGACTCTGCCAACCTATGGGAA
>CAKZNJ010000175.1 GCA_937129505.1 uncultured Anaerolineae bacterium
CCCAATCCTGCCCCTTTGGTTGTCCTTTTTGCTGTATCCGATCGATAAAAACGATCAAAAACATAAGGGATATCTTCCGGGGATATGCCGCACCCCTCATCCGAAACACAGATTACCACTTGCTCCGAACGCACCCTTCCTGTGATGCGGATTTCTCCCCCTTCAGGAGAATATTTGATCGCATTGGAAAGCAAATTGGAAAATAATTGCGAGATGCGGTTTTCATCCACCATGAGAACAGGCAAATCTGGCGGCAAATCCACTACAAAGGTGTGTTGGGTTGTCTGCGTGCGAAACTTCTCTACCAGTCGCTGGATCAGTGGTTCCAGCGCTACATCGGCTAAGTTGATGGACAGTACCCCCGCCTGCAATCGAGTCGCATCTAGTAAATTTTCAATCAACTCCGTCAGTCGATCAGCCTCTTCCTCAATAACTTCAAGGCTATCTTGAACGATGGACAGATCCCAGTGAGCATCCTCGCGTCGAAGCGTGCTGACATAGCCCTTTATTAAAGCCACGGGCGTTTTCAGCTCGTGACTGATCACAGAAATGAAGGTAGTCTTAAGTTCATCTGCTTCGCGAAATCGGGTGATGTCTCGGATGGTCGCAATGATGCTCGCTAGGGAACCATCTTGACTCATGAGCGGAGCGTAGGTGATTCCCACGGGTAATGGGATCCCATTAGGACGCTGCAAATCTCCTTCAACATATAAAGTCGCGTTGGCGGTAAGAGGCCATCCGCCTGCCTCGGCTTTTTCCAGAGTTATTTCATCCCTTTGCTTCACCAGCATAATGACGTCTTCATGGCGGCGGCCGATAATGGCTTCTAGAGGGATGCCAGCCATGCGGGCGAAGGCCGGGTTGCAACGTTCTATGCGATGATCGGCGGCAATGATCAAAATGCCGTCGGCCGCAGAATCTAGCACTGCATCCAAACGTTGCTTCTCGCGACTGACCTGTGTGTAAAGCTGAGCATTGTACACAGCGATGGCTGCTTGATCGGCAAAGCTTTCCAGCAATGCGCGATCATTTGACGAAAAAACACCGGCGTAGTTGCGGAAGATAAAAATCAGCCCAATTACCCGTTTGCGAGCCACGAGAGGCAAGCCCACGCCAGTTAGCAATCCAAAGCTGGCTGTACGGGTAAGCTTTCGAACAATGTGGTTAATTTCCGATAAATCAAATACACTCGGATCCCCTTGATTGGATATCTGACCTAACAAAGACTCTAAGTAATGGAGAAAAGGAGTAGCAACCCCAATCGAGGCTGCCACTGTCCATCCGCCACGTTCTTCCCAAAGGGCAATTAACCCTGCTTGTCCAGCAAGCATTTCAATGGAGACTGTTAAAATGCGAGCCAGGAGACTATCCAGATTAAGTTCCTGGGTAATCGCCCGGCTGATCTCTAAGAGGTAATCGCGTTGTCGGACGCGAAAATCAGGCAACAAGGGTTAAGGTCTCACTCTCACTAACTGTAATCGCTTCTTCAAAGATTTCCATCGCTTCATCCACCTCAGAGCGGGTGACACACAAGGGCGGCGAGAGGCGTATGGTGCTCTTTCCACACCCTAATAATAACAAACCGCGTCTGAAGGCATTCTCCACGACGGCGTCGCGCAATTTCTCAGCGTAAGCCTTCGTCTCAGGATCTTCTACAAACTCCACGCCGATCATTAGACCTTTTCCGCGCACATCTCCGATAGTAGGATGACGCCGCTGGATATCGAACAGGGTCTTCAGCATGTAATCGCCCATTTGAGCGACATTCTGTAGGTAGCCATTTTGGATCAAGTCAATGGTAGCTAATGCAGCCGCACAGGCGATCGGATTGCCTCCATAGGTGTTTCCGTGTGCACCCTTTGGCCAATTCATGATGTACTCTTTGGCAATCATCGCCCCAAGCGGCAACCCTGACGCAATCCCTTTTGCTGCACAAACAATATCTGGCTCTACACCCCAATGCTCAATTGCCCACCATTTTCCGGTACGCCCAACCCCGCTTTGAACCTCATCTACGATCAACAAGATGCCATACTTGTCACACAACTTGCGCAAAGCTGGGAAAAATCCGTCAGGAGGGATCACGTACCCTCCCTCCCCTTGTATCGGTTCAACAAGGATACCGGCAACATTCTCAGGAGGTAAAACATAGCCAAAGATTTGTTCCTCAATGTATCGTACAACTGTTAGTCCGTAATCTTCTCCTTCTTTGGAGATTAGAATCGGACGATATGGATTCGGAAAAGGGACATGGGTGACACCATTCATAAGGGGATAAAAATCGCGATGGTAAAGCGGTTTGCTCGCTGTAAATGTCACTGCACCCATCGTTCGCCCATGAAATGCCCCTAAAAAACCGATAAATTCGGTGCGGCCTGTGTAATGACGTGCCAGCTTAATCGCTGCCTCGACGCTCTCTGTTCCCGAGTTGGTCATAAAAGAGATTGCGTTATCCAAGAACGGTGCAATTTCATTCAGTTTCTCACCAAGTTCAACCCATTTGATATGATAGAAATCAGAAGAGATATGCAGGAATTTTTCGGCTTGCTCTTTAATGGCTTGTACCACTTTGGGGTGACTATGGCCGGTGGCTACGACAGCTATTCCAGCCGCAAAATCAAGAAATCGATTGCCATCTACATCCCATACCTCAGTTCCTTTGCCATGGTCCATCACAAACGGATAACCGCGTGGATAGGAAGGTGAAATAACATCCCGATCTCGCTCAATGATCGCCTTGGCTTTCGGTCCCGGTATATTTAAGAGAGGCATAGACATTCTCCTTTTTTGTGAAAACCATTGAATTGTTAACCCGATAAATTCATTATAACATCACTTAATATTTACCTCTCAGCATAAGTAACGAGAATCCCTTGCCCCAAATTAGAAATCCCATTGATAGTGAACCATAACCGTCAAGAAGGGATGCTCATTGAGCATCTCAATGCCAAATGCCCACATTCGCCAATTCAACTCATCTCCCGCAGGTGCTGGACGGAAAAGAGCCAGATAGTTCAAGTTGGCATATTCAAACGGCCATTGGATATAGCCACTCACCCAATCTGCCGCCAAACCCTGAGCTAAGGTATTACAGGTTTCACTAGCCCCTTCTGAAATGTCCAACAAGGAGGGATAAACGATCTCCATAAAAGTACCCTCAATTGGAAGTTGGGAGAGTGTATCAACCC
>CAKZNJ010000176.1 GCA_937129505.1 uncultured Anaerolineae bacterium
CAGGAGAAGTACTAAGAAATCGCTATAAAATTCGGCGAATCATCGGTCAAGGGGGAATGGGAAGTATCTATCTAGCTGATGATTTACGTCTCGAAGGTAGACTTTGCGCGGTTAAAGAAGTAGTGCATGACCGTACCCTGACAGCAGACCTGATTCAAGAAGCCCGTGAGCAGTTTTTACGGGAAGCGACTACCCTAGCTCGCTTGGATCATCCAAATCTGCCAAAGGTTTCGGATTACTTTTCTATTGGGGGCAGAGATTATCTGGTAATGGATTTTGTGCCGGGGAAAGACTTGCGGACGATCATGCTCGAAGCCCAGAAGAAGGGGACTTTTCTCTCAGAGAGGGATGTGCTAACGTGGGCAAATCAATTGGCAGATGCACTTGTCTATTTGCATAGTCAGAATCCACCAATTTTACACCGTGATATCAAGCCTTCAAATTTGAAATATACACCTAGCGGCATCCTAAAGCTGGTTGATTTTGGTCTGGTCAAGATTTTAGTTAGCGATGAAGTCACTGTAACAATCGTGCAAGGCAAAGGAACTGCGATCTATACACCGCTGGAACAATACGGGGGAGATGCTGGTCATACCGATACACGCAGTGATATTTATGCATTCGGTGCTACGCTCTATCATCTGTTGACGAATACTCCTCCCTTAGAAGCTCACGAGCGTTTTTTGAGGCCCGAAGCATTGATTCCCCCGCGTCAAATCAACCCGAATATCAGCGTTCGAACGGAGCGCGCTATTTTATGGGCAATGAGCTTACACCCCGAAGATCGACCGCCGGATGTGGAAACGTTTCGGCGGGCTTTGCTCGGTGAGGTCGAGACGACCGTGGCTCAAAAAGTCCGCTTGCCTTCTCCCACTTTGCTTGACTTCATTAGCTCCCCAGTGGAGATGACTTTGGCCGTTTTAGCATTGGGAATTACCTTGCTCAGTTTAATTCTGACTTTTCTCCGCTAGAGAAGGAATATTTGCGCTTTGTCATGGCGCGAGGTATCCAAATCGCTGATAAACCGACCGTTGCTCCAAAGATCGTGGCGAGGATTACCCCCAAGGTGCCCGCTCGAATCAGGAATTGCTCGCTGCCGGGCAATTTTAGAACAAGGTAAGAGTAGGCTAACATACCGCCGATCAGAGCTGAAAAACTGCCCTGAACCCCTGCCCTAACTTGTCCCAGAGTGAAGGCTAAGCGATAGCTGGCATACCCAATCAGCGAGCAAAGGGTTAAGCTGACGAACCAGTGTAGGAAACCCAGCGTGTACGGTGCAGAAGTTGGGGGGACAGGTGTCTCCACTAACGGCTGAGTGGTAGTTGCAGACGGTTCGGGCGTTGGGGTAATGCCGTTGGTGGGGGTAATAATTGTGATGAGCTGTACTTCTTCTTTTGGTATTTCTAGGCGGATAACATCCGATTGTTTCGCCGGGTAGCTTTCAGCGCGAATCTCCCAAATACCAGCAGTGGTCAGTTTTACCATTGCTAGGGCAACACCGTTTTGCGTAGTGACCGGTTGAGGAAGGCTTACTAATTCGCCCGAAGCGTTGATAATGAATTGAACCGGCGTGCCATCTGGGACGGGATTCCCGTTGTGATCAATAATTAGGCCGGTACGGATAGGTAGTATGTCCCCAATTCTAAAAGTTGGTGCAGGAGTCGGGGCTGGTCCACCTGACTGTGGAGTAGGCGTTATTGATAGCGAAGGATAATCAATAAAAAGCGAGATGTTTTGGTTGGGATCGGGGGAGGTTGCTGTAATCAAGTCGTATCCAACGCCGGGCACTGATACAGGCAAAGCACCTTGAGGAATAATCTCTTTGAACAGAAGCCTAGCGGCGGTTTCGACAAACAATGGCGAGGCGCTATATAAACCATAATAAGCGTTCAGTTTAGAGACATCCGTTGCGTCGAGATAGTAGGGCGCTCCAAAGGCAAAGACCACAATCTTTTTCTGTAAAAACAAATCCGGGCGTTCAGTCAGAAAGCGCTGCAGGGCTAGCGAGGAAGGGATATTCTTCTCCATCTTAATTTGTGCAAAGATGATCCACGAGGCACTCTTGAGAGCGCTTTCGATGGGTGGTGCGGTGGGATTGTTATTTAACATCAAGGTTAGGTCATCATAAGAATATGAGATGAGATTTGCCGGCCAGATTTGTCCACTTCCTTGCGTGCCATACAGCCGTTTAATTGTTTCAGCTAAAGTGTCCACTGCCAGAAATGTTTGCGGCGGGCACTGTGAGCATTGCTGGTAAGTGCGCACGTCAGTGAAGATTACGAGTCGATCATTTATCTTCGGCGGGTTGGGGAGATTGCTGGATAGTTCGTCTGCTTGAGGGCTAATTAAAGTGGCTGCGTTTCGAGCTACTTCGATGGTAACTTGTTGGTTTTTGCCGATTATTTCGATTGCTTCAGTGGGGGGAGGAATTAATTCGGGCTCAAACTGAGGATACAAGCGATACTTTAGGGTTAAGACACGCAGGACTGCTTGATCTACCCGCTGGGCGAAGGCAGGGTCATCAGTGTATTTTTGACGGAAAAATTCGATTACGCGCCGAATACTTACAAATGAGTCAGGATCACCATCTGAGACAATATTGCCAAGGTGGATCAGATCGTTTCCCGCAAGGAAAGCATTTAGAGCTACTAAACGAGCGTCAAATTTCTCGTTGTTAAGCTGGTAAAAGTTACGGACAGCGGGGTTAGCAAGGTTTTCACAAACCATCAGACCACCCGAGTTGCGCCAATCCGCTATTGGATTTAGATTCATGAGTAACTTGAAGGCTTCGGGATCCAAACTGATCGGCCGGGTAGTGGCACGAATATTCTCTTGAAAGCCTTGATAGCGGATGTGAGCAGCCAGCAAGCCATCGGTAGTCGATTCCTTGTCTTGTGCATAGCCGGTAACCGTAAAAAATGGAAGGAGATCGAAAGTTTTTAGTTGATCCAAGGATTTTCGCACCGTAGCGACTTCAATTTCTGGGGAACGGTCTGAACCGCCGTTCCCGGGGAAGTGTTTGGCAACTACCGCCATTTTGCCTCGGCTTCCTTGGTGGACACCTCGAATGTAGGCACTGCCCATTACGCTAACCCAATACGGATCTCCCCCGAAAGATCGAGTCCCTAAATCGAAGGTGCCTTCAGAGCGTGGAGTCTCGAGGACGTCCAAAGCTGGGCCAAACAATAAGTTAAAGCCAAGCGCTGAGAGTTCCTGCCCTAGGAGTTCTCCAACCTGACGGGATAAATTGCTATTCCATGTTGCACCAATCGACATTGCGTCCGGTAGGATGGTGACTCCATTAAAGATTTGATCGTAGGGTGGACCACCCCCCTCTTGAGAGATCCCGATAAAAAGCGGGATGTATTCACCGGGCGGTAGAGGAGTTGTTATCGTAAGGGTGTTTGTAATTGGTCTGGCGTTGATCGATTGAAATGAAGAAATAAGAGCATGAGTATTTTGGAGGATGTTATCCGTTTTGGTAAAATTGTCGTTGGCAGCAGATAAGACAACGCCACTGATGCGATATTGGGTTATCAAGTCGTAAATTGGATCACTCGGACTAACACTAGAGCCCTTAAATGAAACCAGAAAAAGTTGACCGACTCTCTCGGCGGGACTCAAACGCTGCAACAAGGCATTTGCCTTATTTTCGGGAGTCTGACTTTGCAACTCTCCTTTCCCATGGGCTGGCATCACCGAGGAGAGAAGCGAAAAACATAGAGAAATGATAAGCAGCCAATTCATTCTATATTTTCTCATTGCTGCTTTCCTGTTTTAGGATGTTCAAGAGCAACTCTCGTCGTTCGGCACCACTCAATAACTCAAGTTTTCGGATGCCGATGGGATCAATCTGGTGACGAAGTAAGTTTAATTCGTATTCCGTGGGTAAAGGGGTTTCTGCTAAGGGTTCGGCAATCTCCAGTGGAAAACCAGTATGTCTTTGGACTTGCTCTAGTGTTATCCCTGGGTGTATCGTGATCAGCCTCATGACTCCGTTGGCAAAGTCGAATTGACCAAGGTCGGAGACAAGATATACTGCACCTGACCCTCTTCTTCGTGAGGGGGAATGGCCTAATCCTGAGCAAATATCGATCTTTTCGACAAAAGTGACTTTTGAGTGGCGGGGGACATATAGATAGATGTGGCTGATAAAAGTAGTAACATCAGGGATTCCCCCGCTGCCGGGCAGTCTTAGTCTCAACTTTTGATTGCTTAGGTTGAAGATTTCTTTCCCGAGAGCAATATTGTTAAAGTTACCGCAGCGATCTACCTGAGCAGGCCGAAAAAACTCTTTTGGCTTTAATGCCGGGAGGATGTCGGCGGCTGCGCGCACAAAGCCGACGTGATTTAGGGCTTGATCGAGCCACAAATTTTCTATTTTAGATAGACTTAAAGGGGCAGGATTGCGGCAAATGCCTTGACCTATCGCAGAGGCGAAATACAAATGTGGCGCATGAGTATGGCGGGCTAATAAATAGGCGGCAGCGACGAGAGGGGTGGCGATGCCCTGGGCCACGATCTCTCCATCCTGAATTTGACGTGCCATGCAGACGACCATTAGTTCATCCGGGGTGACTTCAGTCATGGTTCTCTACCTACGATTCTTTGGTGGATGTCAGGGTCAATATTACCACCAGACATCACCAATAGAGCCGGCCTCTCGGTAACTTTCCCGCCAAGGATCGCCGCAAGCGTGACAGCTGCGGAGCCTTCGATGACTTGGCGATACTTTTCCCAGGCATACCGAATGGCGACCTCAATGTCTTCTTCGGTTACTAACTGTATTGAATCTACATACTCTTTGACAAGCGGAATCGTAAGCGAATTTGGCTCAACAGCACCGGCTAGACCATCCGCCAAGCTTGGCTTCTCAACAACGTGATTTTGTTCTCCCAAATAATAAAGTTGTTCCATGTATGGAGATGCTTCCGACTGAACGCCGATTAAACGAGGATAGGAGGCAGCTTTAGGATAAATTGCTCGAAATGCAGCGCCGATTCCACTTATTAAACCACCCCCTCCAACAGGGACGATCCAAGCCTTAACTTCACCTAACTGTACCTCTTGCAAGATTTCAACCGCGAGCGTTCCTTGTCCAGCGATGATTTGACCGTCATTATATGGCGAGATGTACGTTAGTTGATTTTCTGCTGCAAATTGAATCGCATGTTGTTCGGTTTCAGTGTAGCCTCCCTCAATTGGAATGACTTCTGTGCCAAACTGGCGTATGGTGTTTAGCTTGATTTGAGGCGTTGCATGTGGGACAAATACCCTTGCTTTCGCATCGACAATTTGACAAGCGAAAGCAACACCAGCCCCGTGATTGCCAGCGGAGGCAGCTACTATTCCCCTTTGACGTTCCCAATTAGGTAAGGACAGTATTTTATTGAGCGCGCCGCGGAGTTTGAATGAGCCTGTTTTTTGCTGATTCTCCCATTTGATGTAAATTTGTAGTTCGGGATCATAAACGAGGGTTGTTTTATGGAGATAAGTCTCGATTCGAGCGAAGGCGGACAAGATCCACTCTGGTGGAATCATGGCTTCTTTTCAAAGATAGGAGAAATTGAGTTCAACACGTCGCTGGCAAGACGGGGATCGTCAGTAAAAATGCCATCAACTCCCAAATCAAATAGAGAGCGCATCAGCGATGGATCATTGACAGTGTAAACATTAACCATATGCCCCTTTTTGTGATGGGTAGCGATGAATCTGGCATTTACATCCGAGTAGTGGGGATGAATACATTGATAATTGAGGATTTCTCCCACTTGCGAGCGAGCTAGCCATCCAATTTGACCATCTAACGCCAGCAATGCGATAGGTATATCTGGTGCGCTGTGCTTAATTTTCCACAGTGCAAGGGGATTAAAGGATGAGATCAAAACATTATGCTGCAGAGACCATTTTTTGATCAGAGCAGCGACTGCTTCAGGTAGAGGATCAAGTGGGGTTGCATAATTTTTTAGTTCAATGTTAATCAGAAGCTTGTCGCCGACTAGCTCGAAGACCTCCTCCAGAGAAGGGATTTTTTCCCCTTGAAAAGATGAATCAAAATAGCTTCCTGCATCGAGTTCTCGGATTTCATTCAGGGTCAATTGGTTGATTTTTCCTTTGAGGCCCGTGATCCTTTCGGTGTCCGAGTCGTGGAAGACCACCACCTGATGGTCTTTTGTCAACGTTGCATCTAATTCGATTGCTGGAGCGTTTTGCTTTAGAGCTAATTCAAACGCGGCAAGCGTGTTCTCTGGTGCATAGCAGCTGGCGCCTCGGTGGGCAAAAATGATCGGGCGTTTGAGTTCATAAATTTTATGAGGTTTCATAATAAAAGTAGATATTCGATTGCTATGATAAATGCTCGATTTAAATATCAACGAAGTAAGCTTCTGCCGCTCGATCGAGAAGCTCTTTTGACATTGTTGGTTCGACACCTAAATAACGGGAGATGTCCAGAATCTGATCACATAGATCGCGCGGGTGAGAGGCGCGCAATTTGCGTCCGCGCTTGATATACCATTCTTGTAATAAGTAGGCTAACCCTTGATCGCTGTAATTTACTCCTTTTATGGAAGCAATGCGCTTAAAGATCTCGCGAAATTCATCATAGGAAGGATCACCAATTTCAATTTTATGGCGCAACCTTCTTAAGAAAGCTTCATCGACTAAATCGCGGGGCGGTAAATTTGTAGAAAAGATTACCATGACATCAAAAGGGATTTCTACTTTTCGACCGGTTTTCAAGGTCAGATAATCGATCCGATTTTCGAGGGGAACAATCCATCGATTGAGCAGGTCACGGGGGCGTATTTGTTGGCGTCCAAAGTCGTCAATGAGCAAGATACCGCCGTTTGCCTTCATTTGAAATGGAGCCTCGTAATATTTATTGGTATCGTCATAGACAAGATCGAGGCTCTCCATGTTTAGCTCGCCGCCAGTAACGATGAAGGGGCGGCGGATTTTTATCCAGCGTGGATCTCGGCGGCCACTCGAGCGCAGATTCCCAGTCCCAACAGCGGTCGTGTCTTCTTCCCGGGCAAGTTGGTGATTGACGTTATCATAAAGTTTGACCACTTGTCCATCGATGTATATAGCGTATGGGATATACATGGTGTCCTGTAAGATCATATTTCCGATGCCACGGGCGATACTGGTCTTCCCGTTGCCTGGTGGCCCATAGAGGAAAACCGAAGTGCCTGAATTGACTGCTGGACCGATGCGTTGGTATGTGCGCTCATTAATCACTAATGATGCAAGCGCTTGGTGTAATAAACGAGCAGTGAAATATGATTTGGCACGGCTTTGGCGTAGAATAGCTATATTGTAGATTTTGATCGGGACTGGCGCAGGGCCAGCATATTGACTGCGTTCAAGGGCTTCTCTGGCTCGTGTGATCCCTAGTCCGGTAATGCCATAGATGTAGGACCCTTCACCTAGTCCCATTTGTTGCGACGATTTCACTTCAACAAATTTTTCCTTCTTTAGGGCTTCCATAATTTGATCGACAATTCCGCTAAAAGGTAAAGCGATCTCCTCGGCAATCTTAAAGCCGCTAAGATAACCTTGAAAATAAAGAATTTTCAAGACTAAATCTTGAAGCCATAATGCAGATAAACCTGTATCTTCGATATTCGTTATTGGTGAAGGAACAAAATGGGGTGCAGGTTGGGGTGGATTCGCGCTGACCTCGGTTTTTGATCTGAGAAGTGTCATACGAATACTCCTTTATTTCTCTATATGATTATAGCATGGTCAATCTTTGCTAATGGGTTGTCTATTCAAATGTTTTTTAATAAACAGGTATAATCGAGAACATGAAAATATCAATCATCATTCCTGTTTACAACGAGAAAAATACAATTTGTGAGATTCTGCACCGTGTTCAGAAAATGAATATCGCTTCTGAGATCATTGTTGTAGATGATGGCTCCCATGATGGCACTCGAGAAATTCTGGAAAGTTATCGGCAACAACCCCTTTTTCGCGTTCTCTTCCACGAAAAAAATCAGGGGAAAGGTGCGGCGATCCGGACGGGGTTACAAGCTGTTGAGGGTGATGTGATTATCATTCAGGATGCTGATTTGGAATACGATCCGCGCGAATATCCAAATCTACTCAAGCCGATTCAAGAAGGAGTGGCGGATGTGGTTTATGGTTCACGTTTTTTGGGTGCCCCACGACGCCCGATTTTGTTCTGGAACATGGTCGCCAATAAGATCTTAACCTTGGTCACCAATATCCTTTACAATAATATCATGACCGATATGGAAACAGGATATAAAGTATTTCGTCGCGAGGTAATTCAAGGGATGCCTTTGCGTGCAAAGCGATTTGATTTTGAACCCGAATTTACGGCGAAGATTCTCAAGCGAAAGGTGCGAATTTTTGAAGTTCCGATTGCCTTCTATCCACGTGATTATTCCGAAGGCAAAAAGATTAAGATGAAAGATGCCTTTGAAGCCATGTGGGCATTATTCAAGTATCGTTTCGTGGATTAGAGAAATACCCTTAACGATTTGCTGAGGGTTTTATATCGCGTATGTTTAATTGAAGGTAACTGTTTCCGTTATAAAAATTCTTTTCGATGTGGTAAAGGATGTCAATGTGAGGGGGTAAGATCTCTGCCAACTCACCTTGTCGAAAGGCGACACATTTCCATGCAGGAGCTATATCAAAACGCAGGTGGCTGCCCTCTC
>CAKZNJ010000177.1 GCA_937129505.1 uncultured Anaerolineae bacterium
TGTTTTCTATCTTGAGGAAAGCAGATGAGCGCAACGATCCGTCCCTTTGGCATGTTGCAGGATTACCTTCAAGGAGCGAAAGAGGCGCAGGTTGCAAGCGGGCAAACTGTTCGACAAGCGTTAACTTCGCTAGGGATACCCCCTGAAGTAGTGGCGTTGGTGTTGGTCAATGACCAGCCCCAAGATAAAGAGTATCTCTTACAGGAAGGTGATTTGGTCAAGATTTTGGCAGTCATCGGGGGAGGATGATGAAGATAGAAAAGCGTTGTTTATTCCTTCACGGTTTGGATAGCAGCAGTCAGGGGGTCAAAGCTGCCCATGTGCGCCAGCTTTTTCCGCGGCTGCTGACGCCTGACTTTCATGGCTCTTTAGAAGAGCGGATGTTCCAATTGAGTCAGATCATCGGACGCAAGCGAGATTGGACGTTGATCGGTTCCAGCTTTGGTGGGCTGATGGCAACCTACTTTGCGTGCTGGCACCCTAAACAAGTCAGAAAGATGATTTTGCTTGCCCCGGCTCTGACCTGGCCTGATTTTGTCTCTGCTCCCCCACCGCCAATCGATATCCCGGTCGTCCTCTACCATGGACGGTTGGATACCCTAATCCCCCTAGAAGAGATAAAGCCGATTGCCCGTCAAGTCTTCCGCAATGTAGAATTCCACATTGTGGAGGATGACCACAGCTTGCTAAAAACCTTTTTTGAAATTGACTGGCACTCCCTAATTGGCTGTTAGGTCTTTGGGATTCCTCTTGCGGGATCAGAAGGTCTCAAAATGTTCGACCTCGAAGGCACAAGCCCACCGACTGCCCTTTGAGCTAGCTGGGAGAGGTGAGGTTCGAGTGACAAGTTCAAACGGTGTATTTAGATAGGAGGGATGTTGAGAACAACTGCGTTGAAGCACCTTCAGCGTAGTCTCTTCTAGTTCTCTCGGGTAACCGATCAGTAAAATCGCTTCTTTTCCATGGTCGTGATCACTTTGGGAGGGAAGCAGGGTAATGGAAAGCCCATAATTTAGCAGGGAAGTCATCGCTCTCTCGGCATCTGCGCTGTGGAGAGCAACGATCAACAGGCGCTGAATGGTTGGGGGTGTGCCAAAGCGCAGGAATAAGGGTGACCAGCCATTGCGATCGCTCATCAAGGCATCGTCAATTTCGGTAGTCAATTGGGTGTAGATTTCGTCGTTGATCACCCCGTCTCGCCGCAGTAAATTGAGCGTACTGCGCTCTGCCCGCAGCATCTCCCGCCAAGCGGTTTGAATTTCTTCCTGTTCCAAATTGGGTTCTCGTAGGAGAATGTCCTGCACCGCTTGGGTGAGAGAAGTTGTGCGCTGTTGCAATAGGGGAGAAAGAAGGCTCCATACATGTTCACTCAGCAAGCCTTGGCGATAGCGACGCTCTAAATGGTGATAGGCGTTGCGGGACATGATCGCTCTAGCGTGGCGGCGTTCGTATTCTTCCTGTTGTTGGCTGCGTTTGGCTAACCCTAGCCAGTGGATAAGCAAGTTCATGCTGGTTCCTTGGACAAGGAGGGTGAACAGCACAACGCCGAACGCCATCACTTGAATTTGACTGCGGAGTTCCCCCATCTGACTGGGCAAACTCAGCGCCAGGGCAAGGCAGATCGCCCCACGTAAACCACCCCAGTAGAGCACTGGCAACCAACGATTGGGCAGTTGGTGGCGGAAGCGCGGCAAGATCAACACGGTCAGCGCTCGCGTGACAAGGACAGCGATA
>CAKZNJ010000178.1 GCA_937129505.1 uncultured Anaerolineae bacterium
CGAGGAAAAACATCCGGGAGGGATACATCCAATCATGAAAGAGCACACTGCCTTTTGCTTGTGTGGCAATTACGATAGCAATACTCATTAAGTCGGTGGGAAAAGCAGGCCACGGCATCACGCTAATCTCCGGGATTGCATCTCCAAGATCGGGTTGAATTTCTAGTCTCTGAACAGAGGGTACGATAATATCATCCCCCTCCACGATCCATTCAACCCCCAATCGGCGGAAAACGATGGCGATCATGTCTAAATATTCAGGGCCTGCATCAACGATTCGAATTGACCCTTTTGTGACGACTGCAGCGCCTATGAAGCTCACCACTTCCAAATAATCCGGTCCAATGGTAAACTCACCACCAGATAATTTTTCAACCCCTTCGATCATCAACGTGTTCGAGCCGATGTTCGATATGTTCGCTCCTAAGCGATTCAGAAAATGGCAGAGCTCTTGAACATGAGGCTCGGAAGCTGCATTACGAATGACAGTGGTTCCCGAGGCGGTGACAGCAGCCATAATTGCATTCTCGGTTGCTGTTACACTGGCTTCATCAAGCAAAATATTACTGCCACGCAATTTCTCCGCTTTAAAGAAGAACTTTTTTTGAACGCGGTCATAATCGGTTGAGGCGCCAAGTGAATTCAAGGCAAGCAAATGCGTATCTACCCGCCGCCTGCCAATGACATCGCCACCAGGGGGGGGCAAGTAGATTTCACCGCAACGAGCTAAGATCGGACCGGCTAGTAAAATAGAAGCGCGAATGCTCCGACAGAGATCTGGATCTAGGTCTTGGATAAAAATCTGCTTGGCATGAATTTTCCAAGAATGATGATCAATTTGTTCGATCGAGACTCCCAAACTCTGTAGCAGTTTTCGCATGGCTTCAACATCCCGAATTTGAGGCACGTTGTGTAGAATGACGGGTTCATCTGTGAGGGTGGCAGCAGCTAGTAAAGGTAATGCTGCATTTTTATTTCCCGATGGTTTTACAACTCCTGAGAGTGGCACTCCTCCATGGATGACAAATTTTTCCATGATATTTCTTGTAGCTCCTTAATAATTCGTAAGGCTAGTTCGTCACATTAGTTGAACGAGCTAATTATAATAGGTGTATGTTAATTATCTGGACTAGTCTCACGATTGGATTGTTGGGTGGAATTTTAATCAACTATCTGGCAGATTGCCTGCCTCACCGAAGAAGACCGACCAAACCTCTTTGCAATCACTGTGGCATGAGTTTGTCCTTGCAATCCTATCTGCTGCTCCGTCAATGCCCGAACTGCCAACAGCGTCGCAGAGTGCGGTACATCGTTGTTATATTGATTAGCATCTGGATGGTTTTTTGGATTCAAACTTTTCCGGTTCGGATGAATTTTTGGCTTTCTTGGCTGGTATTTGTAATTTTTGGGGTAATCACAGTGATCGATATCGAGTATCGGGTTATCTTATTTGAAAGCGTTCTCGTCAGCGCACTTGTATTTGCCACCATCGGATTCGCTCGTCATGGTATCTGGTCAACCCTGTTTGGCGGATTAGGCGGTTATTTGGTTATGTTTTTCCTCTATTGGCTTGGAAAACTCATTCTAAAGATAAAAAGTAAAGCCTCCTCGTCCAACGAGGAGGCACTGGGATTTGGGGATGTGAATTTATTTACGGTTTTAGGTTTATTGCTTGGTTTTCCGGCAATTTTTGTCGCCTTGTGGATTGCGATTTTTTCAGCTGGTATATTCAGCTTGGCCCTCGTGTTGCGAATGTTAATCTTGAGACAGTATCGCTCTGATATGGCAATACCTTATGCTCCTTTTTTGATTTTTGGTGCGTTTACCCTGCTTTACTTAATTCGTCCGTAGATTTAGCGACTACGCAACACTGTTGCCAGATCGTGGCTTGAAGAGTCTTTGCCATTCTCGATTTTCCCAGACAACCAGGATGGGTGCAGCGATGAAGATGGATGAATATGTACCCATAAATAACCCAATTAAAAGTATCGTAGAGAACTCTCTCAGTGTTACCCCACCAAAGAGGGCAAGGGCTAAGAGCATAAACTCAACGGTCATGAGCTGAGTGTTAATTGAACGTTGCAACGTTTGCACAATCGAATGATTGACTAAGGTCTCGAAGGGTAATCTTTTTAGATTTGTGCTGTTTTCTCGAATGCGGTCGAACACCACAATTTTATCTTGCACAGAAAAGCCAATTACGGTTAGCAAAGCTGTCAAGGTTAATGAATCAAACTGCCAGCCAAAGAATCTACCCCCGATTGCTACGATGCTAATCACCACAGCCACATCGTGCACCATTGCTATAATGGCGCACAAACCATAACGGAAGGCATGTTCCACGCCCCGAAAAGCAAATGTGATGTATACAATCACGGCTAAAGCAGCAATTGCCAAAGCGATCGCAGCACGCTGAGTCACCTGCTGACCGATGGTCGGACCAACGCTGTCGAATCGCAGAACAGTTATTGTATCTTCAAACTTCTCTTCCATTGATCTTAACAACTGGGCTTGTCTCGTTTCATCAAGAAAACTGGATTTTGCGATGATCGTTTGCTGTTCGGTTGTCAGCACCTGCACATCCTTGACGCCCAAGTCGTTGAAAAGGATGACAATTTCTGCAGGCGGTGGGGGTTGACGTTGATTAAATTTGAACTCCAAAAAAGATCCCCCGGTGAAATCAATTGCAAGAGGCAGTTTCCATATCCCAAGCACAATCATGCCTGGTATGATAATCAGCAATGAGAGTATAAAGAAGAAGTAGCGTTTTCCAAGAATATTAATCATCTCTGCACCTTTTTATAAGCCAAACCACTTGGCATAGTTCGAAGGTTGAAAATAGGTGAAGATCACAGTGAGGAAAGTTCTCGTGACGACAATAGCTGAAAACAAGCTGACCATTACACCTAGCAGGAGCGTGAGTGAGAAACCCTTGACAATCGTTGCCCCAAAAGTGCTTCCGAACCAGAAGAGGATCAGGCTGGTCAGAATGGTCGAAATATTTGAGTCACGGATCGATGGCCATGCTCTTTTCCAGCCAATGTCAACGGCTAGGTTGAGCTTGCGTCCACTGCGTAATTCTTCCTTAAGACGTTCAAAGATCAGGATGTTTGCATCAAGCGCAGAGCCAGTGCTAAGCAGAAAACCAGCTATGCCTGGCAGCGTGAGAGTTACCGGTACAGTTCTAAAGATAGCAAAAGTGATAACAGCATAAGTGAGAATTGCTGAAATAGCTACCAAGCCTGGCAGACGATAATAAAGCACCATAAAGAGAATAACAATGGTAAAGCCAATCGCGCCGGCGATCAGGCTTTTGCGCAGGGAGTCTTCACCCAAGGTCGGCCCGATTGTGCGCGTCTCTGCAACCTTCAGAGGGACTGGCAGGGAACCGTAGCGCAATTGGATGGTCAAAGCGTTAGCACTCTCAATGGTGAAGTTTCCTTCAATAATACCTTCGCCACTTTCGATCGGTTCACGGATACGAGGAGCTGAAATGACCTTTTTGTCCAGCACAATGGCAAGTATTTTGCCCTGATTTTGCCTCGTGTAATCGGCAAAGATTTCCGCACCTTCATTCGTCAAGCGGAAGGATACAACTGGTTCTCCCAATTGATTGGTGGTCGTTTCGACAGAGTCGAGCATGGTGCCGGTCATAATCGTGTGAAAGACGGTCTCGGTTAAAGCCCCGGTCGTTGTAATGGGGGTCGTCGTTGTGCCACTAAAAGACTGCTCTAAATCAGTGCGAATTGTCTGGTCGATCAAGGCAAAGGCTTCTTCATCGCTCAATTGCGACATATCCACGAATTCTAGGACGCCAGTTTGTTTGATGGTGTTGATGCTTTCAGTAGCGTCCTGTACTGCAGGCAGCTCGACATTGATAAAGCGATTGCCGGCAATTTGAACAACCGCTTCTGCCACTCCCAAGCCGTTGACACGGCTCTCGACAATTTCACTGGCTTTTTGCAATAAGTCACGATCAGGGATAGCGTCATCGGGCAGATCGACTTGAAGGACAATTTGCTGTCCTCCCACCAAATCCAACCCTAATTTTGTCACAATCGTTCTGCCAAACAAAGAGGTTGTCGTAGGAAGGACAAGGTAAACGGCTAGAATTAGAATCGCAAAAATGACGATTAGAGAAATGGTTGTATTTTTGGTCATAAAGTCAGGACCTCCAGATTCAAACAAATGCCAGCCAGTGGCTGGCTAGCACGGGCATTATACCCCTATTTTTTGATTGCGTCTATCTTCCCGTATGCCAGATCTCGATAAAATTCGCAACGGTCTGAAATACTTCTTCTTCACTCATTGGATTCGTATCGACAACCAAGTCTGCATGATCACGAGCATGAGCTAATCGTCTGAGCTGTTCTTGGTATTCTTCGAATGTCCAATTGAGATTTTTTCGAGATAGCGTATTTTGATAATTGACATCCAGATAGACGAGGATATCTGGCTTAGCTATGCGTTTCCACATATCGGGCACGTAAGAATGTTCTTGGGCAATGTGACGCACATTGAATCCTAGGCTTTTTAGTTTTCTCACTAATGTTGTTTTGCCTGCAGCGCATGGACCGACTACGCCGATGCACGGACTCATGTTTTATTATCACGGTCTCTAACCGCCGTTGATAGGTAAGCGAACCAACATGCGGCGAGCATAATCTCCCCCGTGAGGGACGACTTTTACAACAACGATCGTGATGTCATCAGTGGGCTTTCCACCATCTAAGTCAAGGGCATAAGAGAGGAGATTGTCCGCAATGAGCTGAGAAGGCACGAGCGGATCGGAGGCGAACTGATCTATTGCATTGTAGAGGTCGATCCTATTGCCGTTCCTTGAACCAGCATGAATTAATCCGTCCGAAAAAACAATTGCACATAAGCCTTTTATTAATTGAACTTCAACAATTTCACCACTATCAATAAAATCTACATTAATCGGAATAACAAAATAGCCATTTGCCTGTCTTAAGCTGTTAATAGCACTTGCACCCCGTTTTAAAACATTTGCAACATTTTCACCATTTTTGTTTTCAATCTTTACCCTTATGAATTCATCAACATCAGGACTTGACGATACTATTCTTTCAAGCCTTGCGTAAATAGTGTTTAACTTTGGATAAAGTGAGAA
>CAKZNJ010000179.1 GCA_937129505.1 uncultured Anaerolineae bacterium
TTCCAAAGGGGAAGAAAGGGCAGCTCTTGGGGTATCTCTGGACGGTCGCGAAGTAAGCGGCTGAGAAGATCGGCCACTTCACCCACCGAGCGGTCCATTGCACGGTATTCCTGCAGGGGGTAGATCAATAAACGAGGAGGGTGGAGAGAGTCTTGAAAGACATATCCCTGCAAGGTGAATTGAGTGTGTTCGGGGTAGACCGAACCCGGCAGCATCTCGGTGGGGTCGCCTGGCGCAGCCGGTACAAGCTCAGGCAGAACACCCTGGGCAAGTTGCAAATCCAAGGAGAAACGAATGCCGTTGAAGTCAACATTGGGTGTCGGTTCAACGGTAGGGGTCGGCAGAGGAGGTGCCGTTGGTGAGGAGAGGGGGAGGGTAGGCAGGGGTGTAGGAGGTGCAGCCTGCTGTTCAACTCTCGGGGTGTCCGGAGGAGGCGGCGTCGCCCAGACCTGGGTGCTAGATACCTGCGCTGTCCTTTGGTAAATCAAGAAGCCAGCCAGACCGAGCAGCAAGGCAAACAGGCACAATCCTGCAAGAAGGACAACAACCAGCACAATCACAACCAAGAGCTTTTTGTTCTGCATGGTTTCTCCTCACGGTGCCAGCCAAACGAAAGTTTGAACGATTTGGTTAAACACGCGGCTCTCCAACTCGGCGTCGAAGGACGGCGGCGGGGTGGGGAAATTGTCTGGATTGCTGGAATGCAGCACAAAATCGAGTGTTACACAGGTGTCTTCATCGTGAACCGCGTACGCTGTCCAGTCATAGCGGCTGCCGGCTGCTCCTTCGCTGAAAGACATCACTTCGAAGGTGAGCGGCTCGATAACCAGCGTTTCCAGATTCAAAGCTTCGGGGGGCAAGCTTTCCATCAGCGGGCTGAGGCAACGCCCAAAATACTCTTGGGCGTTGATCTCAAGGTACTTTTCCACCAGATTCGTGCCAAGCTCGAAAGGCAAATCCAAGCGGGCGGTGTTGGGCAAATTGACGGTGAAATTGCTGCCCGGCGGATAGCGCAGCTCAAATCCGAAGTTGTAGTTACGGTAGGCGTACCACAGGTCGATAGGGGAAGCCGCCTCGGCCGTCTGGCTCGGCGTCGGCGGAGGGATGGTCGGGGAAGAGGTTGGGGAAGACGTCAGGGCCGGTGTCGGTGTGGATTCGGGGGTGTTGGTAGGGGGAAGGGGGGTTGGTGTGGGGGTGGGAATCACCCCGATCGCAGCACGGCAGGCTAACGCAGTCATTCCGATCAGAAGGGCGGCCGCTAGGTTGAAAAAGAGGGATTTTTTGGCGTTCATTAGTCCTCCTTCTCCTCTGAAGGGCGGGAAAGATGAACTCATTATACTGCGGATTGTCGTTCCCTTATTTTTAGTAAAGGTTATGGAAAGATGGTTTTATCAAAGTCGAAAAATGAAGGATCCCTGTGAGAGCGCAGGCGTCCTCGTTTATGCAAAAGAGTCCGAGGACATCTGCTGGCTGAAAACGAAGAGGAGTAGACATTTCAAACTTCGCCTACTCCTCTGTTTCTTACCCCTTGGGCAGATTATGGCTTGCTTCCCCCCCAACTACGTCCGTGTCCATTCCCATTGCTTCCACGGCTTTCGGCTGCCGCAGAGCCAAGCACATCAAGTCCTTCCAACAGCGCGCCGACGACCGCAGTTGTCTCTATAGCGTCAGCGAGCGAGCTTTCTGACCAACGGACGGAGTTTCTCAGTCAAGAGGATTGGGCTGATCTGATTGGGCAGGGGTGGAGAGTTCTCCCCCTTGCAATAGGGGTTCTCTGGCTTGCTTTTTTCTTTATCTTTTCCGCCCTCGGCGGTGGCCGCTCCCCCTCTGTAGAGAGGGAAGAACAAAAGTGAGGGTGAAAAGCTCTTGCCGAGGTTAAAATTCCTGCTGCATGAGGGGGGATTCTCATTCAGCTACGATTTGTCAAGCTGAGAATCCCTCCTACGGGCGAATAGATTTGTCTAATCTCGTCGGAAGAAGGCAACCCCTACTCTGGCGCAATGGTTGTGCCCGGATGTAGGATGGTGTTTTTCGGGATGACCACGATGCCATCCTCTATGACCCAGTTTTCGTTCTCTTCGCGGTAACCCCGTGGAAAGGGTTTGATGGTGACTCTTTCGCCGATGCGGGCGTTTTTATCCACAATTGCCCCTTCGATGTGGCAGTAATCCCCGATGCCTAGGGGAATGGCGGAGCCTGTTGTGTACAGCTCCTTCTCGTAGTAATCGGCTCCCATCATAACCGTATCGCGGATGGTCACTTGGTTGCCGATCACACTGCGCAAGCCAATGATGGCATTATTGATGTCCGCTTGATGGATAATGCATCCCTCGGAGATGAGAGCGTTATGCAAGGTAGCACCGTCGATGATTGTGCCGGGCAGATTGCGCGCCCGAGTATAGATAGGACGCTCTGGATCGAAGAAATTGAAGGGCGGATTTGCTCTAGCAAGTGAAAGGTTGGTATCGTAAAACGAGCGGATTGTCCCAATGTCTTCCCAGTAGCCATCGAAATCGAAGCCGTAAACTGCGTATGTTTCCAGTGAGTTGGGGATGATCTGCGAACCGAAGTCATCATAGGAGGTGTTAATCAAAACTTCTTCAAGGACTTCGGTGTTGAAAAGGTAAATCCCCATCGAGCCGATGAACGGTCGCTCAGCATCGGCGCGGCTGACAAACCGCTTTAGCACCTCGGCGTCGCGCGGTTTTTCGACAAAGGCGATAATGCGCCCTTCTTCGTTGCGCTGAAGTAAGCCAAAACGATGGGCATCGCTGGCGGCAACCGGTTGCACTCCAACGGTAATTTGAGCCTTTTTGTCGAGATGGTATTTGTACATCTCCCCGTAGTCCATGCGATAAAGGTGATCGCCGGCAAGGATCAGGGTGTATTCAGCCTGAGCAGAACGAATTTCTACCATTTGCTTGCGCACCGCGTCGGCGGTACCTTGATACCAATCGGTGCTGCGCAGAGTCTGCTCGGCAGCGAGAATTTGCACCCACCCTTCATGGAAATCGTCAAAAGTATAGGTTTGGGTAATATGGCGGTGCAGAGAAACCGAGTTAAATTGGGTTAGAACCGCAATATGCTGGATGCCTGAGTTAATGCAGTTGGAAATGGGCACATCAATCAAACGGTATTTGCCGGCAATGGGGACAGCGGGTTTGGCGCGTTGTTTAGTGAGCGGATACAACCGCTTCCCGACACCTCCACCCAAGATCACGGCGAGAACATTGCGCATTGAAACCATGACAACCTCCCTGTCGGAAAAAACACGCCCTCCGAGAAAAGGTAGGAGGGCGATCCGGTAACTTTTCGCAGGTGCCGAAGGTGGGAGTCGAACCCACACTCCCGAGGGAACGCGATTTTGAGTCGCGCGCGTCTGCCAGTTCCGCCACTTCGGCTCTTCCTAGAGATAAGTATATCGAAAGTTTCGGTGCAGGTCAAGGAGGAATTGAGCGGTGAACTTATTGCCACCAGACGCAGTTGCGATAGCCGGCGGGTTTTGTTGCCCTTGCCGCCCTTCACCGTTATCCAGCCGCTGCGCCCGTTTATCTCCACATCCCCCGGCGGCCGGCGCACCACTTCCCCCACCCGCAAACCCGCCCTGGCCAACAGGTTGAGGATGGCGGTATCCCGCCTGCTGCCCTCGGCGGCGGCAAACAGCCTGCCCAACTCACGGGCGGAGAAAGCTTTCACCGGCGGCGTGATCTGCTTGGGTCCCTTCACCTTCACGTTGCGCCGCAGATGGCGCAGAAAGGAACGGATCGCCGCCAGGCTCAGGTTGACGTTGGCGGGAGAGAGCCGCCGCACGCCTTGTAGGTAGGACAGGTAATCTTTGATCTCGACCGCCGTAAGCAGCGGCCAGTTGGGTTCTTTGCCGTCGGTTTGGGCGTACCAGCGGACAAACTCCTCCAGAGCGGCACGGTAGCGATCCACCGTGCGCTGGCTGGCAAGGGTAGAGAGAAATTCATCCAGGGGGTTCATGTTTCTTCCCACGGGTTGAACAGGCGAATGCTGGTATGGACAAAATCGGCCGTGTTCCGGGTGACCAGAATCAAATCATGAGTCGACGCTGTCGCTGCCAGCAAGCCATCCATGACAGGCAGTTTTTTGCCCTCTCGTTCCATTTTTCCGATCAATTCTCCCCATCTCAACAGGATGCGAGTCTCCAAGGGCAGAATTCGCCCCTCGAAGCGTAAAAGCAGATCGTTGACCAACCAACGGCGCAGTTCTTCTTTTCGGGGAGAATCCTCCAGCCGCTCAATGCCGTGTTGAATCTCCCCGATCGAAAGAACGCTCAGGTAGAGGGTTGCTTCTTCGGCTTCGGAAAGCCAGCGCACCACCCGTTCGTTGGGCTGACGCCGGGTAAACTCGGAGATGACGCAGGTATCCAGCAGGTAGGTCATGGCTGCAGATCGACCTCGCGGGGCAGCCCTTTATCCCGCTCGATTTCGAGTTCTGTGCCTGCCAGCGGCGACTCGAGCAGGAACTGTGCCAGGTTGCGTTGGGGCGCGGACAGGCGGCGGTATTCTTCGTAAGAGAGCACCACCACCACCTTCTTGCCGCGGCGGGTGACG
>CAKZNJ010000180.1 GCA_937129505.1 uncultured Anaerolineae bacterium
CACCCCAGTCAAGAAACAGACGACCTTCTATGGCTCATCGAGGTTGTCCAATCGGTAACCGACACACCACTCTCTTTGGACAGCGCAAACCCTAAGGCGCTTCGGGCGGTGATGAGCGCCGTTCAAAAGACGCCGCTGATCAATTCGATCAGCGGTGAGCCGGAGCGTCTGGAAGGAATTTTGCCCATCGTAGCAGAGCACGGCTGCGATGTGATCGCTCTGGCGATGGATGCAAAAAAAATCCCTGAGAGCAGTGAAAAGCGCCTGGAAGTCATCCACCACATCATGGCCGAGACCCGCCGCCATGGAGTAGCCGACGACAAAGTGTACATCGATCCCTTAGCCATGACCATCTCAACCAACACCGATAGCGCCTTGATCGCTTTAGAAACGATGCGCAAAGTGCGCCAAGAGTACCCAGCCGCCCATCTGACCATTGGTTTGAGCAACATTTCCTTCGGCTTACCGGCAAGGTCGCATATCAACCGCGTTTTTCTGGTCATGACAATGGCTGCTGGTCTGGATAGCGCTATTCTTGACCCCCTCGATCGCGAGATTCAAGCCATGATCGTCACAGCCGAGCTGCTTTTGGGAAAGGACAAGCACTGTCTAAACTTCATTCGCGCCCACCGAAAAGGGATTTTCGAGCCGATCAGCGGCTCTTAAGTCAGCCACCACACCACCACCAAACCACCCCTCTTTTATAGAAAGGAGAAAAAATGTCCCAAGAACTGATCCAAGCCATAACCGAGATGCGCGAGGAAGACGCGCTCAAAATTACCCAGCAAATGTTGGCTTCCGGCAAAGACCCGCTTAATGTTCTAGAAGCCTGCCGGCAAGCAATGGAAGAGATTGGCAAGCGCTTTGAAGCTGGGGACTGCTTTATCCCCGAGTTGATTCTGGCTGGCGAGATGCTGCGTCAGGTCTCCGACTTGATCAAGCCCCACCTGCAAAAGGAAGTAGCGCAGAAAAAACATGGCAAGGTGGTCATCGGAACAGTCGAAGGGGATATTCACGACATCGCCAAAGACATTGTCGCCTTTATGCTGGATGTCAACGGCTACGAGGTGACCGACCTCGGTGTTGATGTGCCCCCAGCCAAGTTTGTCGAAGCCACAAAGTCAACAGGTGCGAAGGTCGTTGCCCTAAGCGGTTTCCTAACCCTGGCTTATGACCCCATGAAAGCTACTGTGGAAGCCTTGAAAGCGGCCGGCTTGACGGATGTCAAAGTTATGATCGGTGGCGGGCAAATTGATGAGCAAATCCGCCAATTCACCGGCGCAGATGGGTGGGGGCGCGATGCCATGGCAGCGGTCAAGATGGCGAACGAATGGTACGGCGTCAATTAGGTATCAGATGCGAAAGATCTCCCTTTGAGATATATGACCATCGACACAGAACCCAAAAATTTGGACTTTATTCTCTATAACGAAAGGAGTTTGTATGAGCCAGGAAGTTCAGTGGAATAAACTTTCTCCGCAGGAGAAGTATGAAGCCCGCTTTAAAGCTTGGATAGAAGCTGAAGGAGTGCCGTTTGCCACCCCCGAATCAAAACAAGCCTTTCAACAACGCACCCAAATGATCAAAGACGTGGTGGAATTGAAAAAACCTGTGCGCATTCCGGTGTGTCCGATCATTGGCTTCTACCCCTTTGCGTATGCCGGCATCACAGCCAAAGAAGCGATGTACGATTATGACAAGCTTGGTTACGCCCTAAAGAAATTCCATACGGATTTTCTCCCCGATTCGATGGCAGCCACCCCGATTTATGGGCCGGGACGCATTTTTGAATTGATGGATTACAAACTCTATCGCTGGCCAGGGCATGGCGTCCCTGAAACCACTCCCTACCAGTGCATCGAAGCGGAGTACATGCACGCCGACGAATACGACGAGTTCCTCCGTGATCCCTCAGCTTTCTTCATGCGCAAGTATTTCCCGCGCATCATGGGCGCTTTAGGAGCATGGGAAATGTTGCCGCCTTTCACCGATGTGTTGGAATTGCCCTTTATGGGTGGTTTCTTAGTGCCGTGGGGCATTCCGCCGGTGCAGGAAACGCTGAAAAAGCTGCTAGAAGCCGGTCAGATGGCGATGGAATGGATTCAGAAGGCAGTCGCAATTGACGGAGAGACCTTAGCCACCTTAGGAATACCGGGGTTGATCGGTGGTTTCGCTAAGGCGCCCTTCGACGTCTTAGGTGATACGCTGCGGGGTACCCGCGCCATTATGCTGGATATGTACCGCCAACCCAAGAAACTCTTAGAGGCGCTCGACCGCATTACCCCGATGCAAATCGAGATGGGAGTGCGTTCTGCGACGGCCAACAAACATCTCATCGTCTTCATCCCCTTGCATAAGGGTGCCGATGGATTCATGTCCAACAAAGACTTCAAAACCTTCTATTGGCCAACCCTCAAAGCGTTGATCATCGGTTTGATCGAAGAAGGTTTGGTACCTTACCTTTTCGTCGAAGGCGGTTATAATCAACGTTTAGATATCTTCCCTGATCCAGACATCCCGGCAGGCAAATCGTTCTGGATTTTTGACCAGACAGACATGAAAGAGGTCAAGAAGCGTTTTCAAGGATGGGCTTGCTTTGGAGGTAATGTACCTTCGTCTATATTAAAAGCCGGTACACCAGAGGATGTCGAGGAGTATGTCAAACGCTTGATCGATGAAGTCGGTCAGGATGGAGGGTATATCCTCTCCAACGGCGCTGTCCTGGATGATGCTCAAGCGGAGAATCTTCACGCTTTGATTCGCACCGGCAAGGAGTATGGCGTCTACTAGAGGGACACCATACACCGAAGCCGATCTTAGCGAGCTTTAGCCAAAAACCCTCACCTCGCACCGTTTGGCTTTATAGCGATCGGTGAGAGGTGAGGGAAAGATTGTCGAGGTTCTGCTTCTTCTATTGTTTCGATACTGAGGAGAATCATTGCAAAAAACGACCGCCTATCCGTTCGCTCTAGCTGCCGATCAGTATGCTTGGTTTGTGTTGGCGGCTGTCTATCTCGCTAGCATCGCCGCCCCGTTCAATCAATTTAAAGTGCCTCCTATCCTGCCGACTTTATTGGACCGCTTCGGGGTTAGTTTATCGCAAGGTGGACTGCTGATGTCCACGGTTGCCCTGACGGGTTTAATCCTAGCTTTGCCGGCCGGTTGGGTTGTTCAGCGGCTGGGCTCCCGCGTGAGTGGCTTGATTGCACTAGCTTGTCTAGCCGGGGGAGCAATACTCGGGGCGCTTTCCCCTACCTTTGGCGTCTTGGCGTTCAGCCGCATCCTCGAAGGGGTGGGGATTGGCTTGATGGGAGTGATTGCACCGGCGACCATTGCGCAATGGTTTCCCCCGCAACGCCAAGGGGCTGCCATGGGCATCTGGGCAACCTGGGTGCCGGTAGGGAGTGTCCTCATGTACAATCTAGCGCCGCACTTTAGCCAGGCTTATGGCTGGCAGTTTGTGTGGTGGGGAGGGGCAGCCTTTACCCTGTTGACTGCGCTGCTGTATGGCTGGATCGTGCGTCAACCGCCGCAGTCCGAAAATTCTCCAGGCCAAAATACACAGCCATTATCCTTTCGACAGGCATTGGCGAAGCGCGATATTTGGCTGCTGGGCGCGGCCTTCGCCTGCTTCAATTTGGTCTTGGTCTCGATTGGCACCTACTATCCAACGTTTCTACACGAAGTGCGCGGTTACCCCTTACCCCAGGCTTCCTTCCTATCGAGCATCGCCACGCTGGTGATTCTTTTTTCCGCACCAGCAGCGGGTTGGCTTTCGGATCGCTTGAATTCGCGGCGCCTGTTGATCGCCGTGCCTTTTCTAGCTATTGCGGTGCTATGCCTGTTGCCATTCAAGGTCGTAGGCTGGGGCATCATCGTGTTGATGGGGGTGCAAGGCTTATTGGTGGGGGCAATCCCCACCGCCACGTTTGCGGCTGCACCCGAAGTGATGGAAAAACCCCAATGGGCGGGGTTAGGACTGGCGGTCGTCTTGTTTGGGCAATCTATTGGCCAATTGATTGGACCTCTAGCCTTTGGAGAGCTTGTCTTGCGTTACGATTGGTTTGTTGCCGGCTTGTGTTTGATTCCTGTTAGTTTGCTGGGTTTTCTCAGCGCTTGGAAAGTGCACATCCGCTAAAGCCGTGAGAGCTTCTCTTCCATAGGTAGAAGGGGGAAGGGGCACTTTTTGCCTTGGGCTTTACAAGCATCCCAACGGAGAACAAGCCTATTTCGGCCGGGCAATTCCAAGTGGTAAAGAGTTAGAAAGGAGGGAAAAGTAGGTTCTGCTTTTGAAAGGCTATAGCGTTTTTTGTGGGAAAGGTGTATATTATTTATAAGGTCTTTTTTAGCTTCCCTACTTCTTTTCTAGATAAGGACCAATCGCATTATTTCCCGCAAGCAACTATAGAAAAGGAGGTCCGATGAGCACTTTTTCTTTTCCTTCTAAGCGCAGACATTCACCCCTCATTTTCATCATCACCTTGATCATTGCTGCCCTAGCCTGCGAAATTTCGATCCCGCTAGGGCAAGACACTTCCCAGCAGGCAACTGTCGAAGCGCTTGCCCTTCAGGCAACGCTCATGGCAGGCGGTCAAGGTGACCCCGTCCAGGCTACCATACAAGCCCTTGCAGAGCAAGGGACGCAGATCGCTGCTCAAGCCACTCAAGAAGCCTT
The DNA here is from genome assembly GCA_937129505.1 of uncultured Anaerolineae bacterium. Lineage (GTDB taxonomy): Bacteria > Chloroflexota > Anaerolineae > Anaerolineales > UBA4823 > NAK19. Next base: position 4,676 of record CAKZNJ010000180.1, read on the forward strand.
GAACCTGCAAGCAACCATGATGGCGCTTCAAGAAAGCACGTCCGAAGCGCCGACCGCTGAACCCCCCTTAAGCACTGAGAGTCCACCTTCCGGTGAGGTTGAGCCTTCTCCCATCGCCTCCGAACCAGCAAGTGATAATCTGGATGCTCAAATCAAAGCAGCAAGGATTCTGCTCTACGAGGACACTTCCGGACATCGCGCTGGTATGGAACGCTATGTGAAAAGCGCGCTGGATCAAGAAGGGTATGTCTATACCGATGTGGGCAGTGCTCAAGGATGGTTAAAAGACCAACTATTGGGTTCATCGGATTGGGATCTGATTCTGGTCTCCTCCGAAGCGTATGGCAAAATTCAAGGCGAATATATCACCTATCTCGAACAACATATCGACCGAGGGGTAGCTGTTGTGTTGGAAATGTGGGAAGTCGATAGCCTGCATCAAGGGAAGTTGTCTTCCTTGCTCAATAAGTGTGGGGTGGAGTTCTATAAAGATTGGTATAACCCCAGCTTGCGAAAGCTTTCGTTCCTTGTTGCCGATCATCCTCTATTCGAGCGCCCCAACCAAATACGCAGCATAGGGACAGCCAACTATTGGAGGGGAGATATTGGGGACTTGATGAAGATATCGCAGACGGTTGGCGACGAACCCCCGAAGGCAACTCTCCTGTTAGGCGCTGGTGGCGCTGACAAAACCAACCATGGTGTTTTAACCGAATGTTTTGGCGGGCGCTTTTTGCTGCAAACCTTCGCTACCCATGATTATGTTCGCAGTGACATTATCCGCTTGTGGCAAAACTATATCTATTACACCCTGACCAATCACTTCCTTCACCTTGGTCAGTGAATCCCATCTCTTTATTTGACTGATCAAGCGGATAAAGATATCTCCCTTCTCTCCTCGTGTGAAGCCACAAGGCGCAACAACCTTGTGTGCCCTGTGGCTTTCCTACATCGCGTGTCCCTTGCACACTTGTAAGATAAAAACCCCTTTTCTGGTTGTATAATGTAAAAAAGCATTATCTCTCTTCTCCTTAAGGACTTGAGCGATCACGAGAAAGACAGAATTTAGCGGTGATCTCAAGAACGTATTCCTAAGGTGTCGAGGGTTTGCTCATGCGTTTATTGGTATTAAATCAGATTGGATATGAACTGAGATGGAAACAGACTTCACTCGCGAAGCCATCTTGCAAAAACCGGTCAGTGAGGGGACGGTGCGTTGTCATGTATGCGAACGGCGCTGTGTCATCCCGCCCGGTCAACTCGGATGGTGTCGCACCCGTTTGAACCATGCCGGTAAGCTTTTGACGCTGGTTTATGGGGCAATCTCTACCATGACCGCCAATGCTGTGGAGAAAAAACCTCTTTATCACTTCTATCCCGGCACGAAAACGATGACCGCCGGGGGCTGGTGTTGTAATTTCCCTTGCCTCTGGTGTCGCAATTGGGACCTTGCTCATGCGGAGGCGCCGCTTACGGGCGAATTTATCTCTCCTCCCCAATTTGTCAGCATTGCCGAGGAAGCAGGCTGTCAGGGGATCGCCATGTCGTTCAATGAGCCCACGCTCGCCCTTGAATGGATCGTGCATGCCTTTCAAGCTGCTCGCGAACGAGGGTTATATAACGTCTTTGTCACTAATGGATACATGACCCCTGAGGCGTTGACGCTTCTGATCAACGCAGGGATGAACGCCATGAATGTAGATATCAACACCGATGTGAACCTTGCCCGCCGCTATCTGGATGGGGTGGATATGGAGCGCATCTGGATGAACTGTAAAATCGCGCTGCATTATGGTGTTCATGTCGAGATCTCGACGTTGGTTATCCCCGCTTTAAACGATGACGAAGGGGTGTTGGGTGGCATTGCCCGGCGCATTGCGGTTGATCTGGGTGTGGATACCCCTTGGCATCTGGCCGGTTACGTCCCTTCATATAAGTACAACGCGCCGAATACGCCGCTCTACACGCTCGAGACAGCCTGGCAAATTGGCAAAGGCGCCGGCCTTCGCTACGTTTATATCAACCAACAAGGCAATCGTCATGAAAACACCGAATGCCCCAACTGTGGGAGCCTGCTGATTCGCAGACTGGGTCCGATTGTGCTGTCAAATGTGCTTCGCAATGGTGCTTGTCCGCGCTGCGGCACTCCGATCCCTGGAGTGTGGAAATGAGGAAAGCCGATGGAGGAAAAGAAACGGAGAATCTGGTTCGGAATTGGTATCACTGTTCTTGCGGTTGTTATTCTCGCCCTGTTTTGGCAGCGTTCGGCTTCTTCCCGAACGTCGGCAACCGCTACCGAAATTGCCTTCGAACCGCTTGACGAGGCTGAGTTCACCCGCCGGCGGTTAGAGATGGTGGAAGAGACCATCGTTGCGCGGGGGGTGAAAAATCCCGATGTTATCTCGGCGATGCAAACGGTACCGCGCCATCGCTTTGTCACAGAAACTTATCTGAACTTTGCCTACAATGATCACCCCTTGCCAATCGGCTATGGCCAAACCATCTCACAGCCCTATATTGTGGCTTGGATGACCGAGCTTGCTGACCTAAAAGCCGGTGAGCGAGTCTTGGAGATCGGTACTGGTTCAGGGTATCAAGCTGCGATTTTAGCCCAATTGGGATACCTAGAGGTCTACAGCATTGAGATCGTCCCCCAACTTGCTGAAATGGCGTCCGAACGCCTCAAAGCGCTGGGTTATGAAGTTCAGGTGCGCCAAGGCGATGGATATTACGGCTGGAAAGAGGCCGCCCCCTTTGACGCCATCATCGTCACCGCTGCCCCAGATCATTTACCGCCACCGCTGGTAGAACAACTGAAAGAGGGGGGGCGCATCATCATCCCCATCGGTCCGCCGGGCAGTTATCAGGTGTTATGGAAGTTCGTCAAGCAAAATGGAGAGCTGACCGGCTATGAGCTCGGTGGGGTAAGATTTGTCCCCTTCACTGGGTCAGGCGGTTTCGGTGGAAGTCCTTCCCCAGCACCGTGAAAAAGGCAACGCCGTAGAGCAACGCTCCTAACTGCAGGACCAGCGAGAAACCAAAGCTCAAAGCCAGGAGCATTGCCCCCACGGAGGCGACGACAGAGGCGGCTCCATTCAACGACCAAACCAGCGGCAACCAACGCCGGTGGGCATCTCCCCCTAACCAGTAACGCAAGCCGCCCGGAAAAGCGATCCCCATGCCAAAACCAAGCGGAGCAATCACCACCGCCATCAAGACCATGCGTCCGCTCAAAGGCAGCGTTAGCGTGCTTTCAAACAAAGCCTTCAGCCACCACGGCGAGGTGGCAATCCAGATTGCTAACAGCGGTAGAGAGAAGCGCAAGGGGCTGCGCAGGGCGTTTAGGCTGCCAACTCCGGAAGAAACCAACAGAGCGGACAAAACTCCTGCCACAGCGTAAGCGGGTTGAGCTACATACAATTGAAAGCGTTGGATCAACGCAATCTCCACCAGCAAATAAGCGAAACCAATGGCAAGAAAGTAGACCCCCGCAAGAAAATGCCATCCCTCCATCAATCTTGGGTGCGACGAAATTAACGGCTGGGTAACGGGAGGAGGTTGATCCTCCCCAACTGAAATAGAAAGGCTAAGGGCTTTATTGCGTAACAACCAAGCCGTTAGCCCCACCAAGGCGCTTCCTAAAACCAACACAAAAGCTAACAGAGCCACCACGACCAGCATCCCTGCTCCACCAAAAGGCTGCCAACTTTGCCCAAACTCGGCAAGGGTTTGGCGCGTCTGTGCCCATTTGAAGTAGTGGGCAAAAAAAGGATGATCATCGGTGGTCGGTAGGACGTCGTAGGGATAGGCGCGGTAAAAGTCTTGGCGGGTGCGGGGGTCTAAAACCGCTTGATAAGTTGCTTTATAGAGCGACTCGGTCAACACATTATAGCGGTTGGTTTCCTCTTCGCTCAGGTCGGGGGCATAAATCAGATCGAACGCTCTGGTCTCAGCAAATTGGCGCACGGTAGCAAGCTCTGCGGCGCTGAAAGGTTGATTTTTGACCAGAAATGTTGCCAAGGCGTAGCCGCGCAGGACAACTACCCTGCTTTTGGGATCTAACTGTTGCTCTTCTAAGGCTTGCACCACCGTTGCAAAGGCGCGCAGACTTTCACTGGGCGGCCTTTGCAACCAACGATTGAAAACTAGCACTCCATTAGGCTGTAGTAGGCCGATCAGCTCCCGCAAGCTTTCCACCGTGTAGCGGTAATCTTCAGCTAAGCTGTATGCCCCCGAGCGCACGGGATGAAAGGAGGTGGTCAAGGTAAGCAGGATGACATCAAAACGCTGGGTAGTGCGCCGGGTATAGCTGCGTTGATCTTCAATGAAAACGGTTACCTTTGGTTGACGATAGATTTCTTGCGCTGCTTCGACTACCAAGGGGTTCACTTCTACCGCAACCACCCTTGCTGCCCCTTGG
>CAKZNJ010000181.1 GCA_937129505.1 uncultured Anaerolineae bacterium
ACCCTTAAGTTGTTGAACTCCAGCCAGAATAATGAGTGCAGAGCATAAAAAAAGAACCACCCATAAAGTTGAGGCACGGATTGGCACATTTATAAGGTCAGCAATTAGAAAAAGTAACGGATAAAAAGCTAAACTCAGGGCAACCAAGATTGGAATCAATACTTCCAAAGGAAATTTATTACGTTTTGTATAAAGGAGAAGGTAAAAAGTGAGGCCAGGAAAGAAGAATACTATCAAACAAATTGTCCACATAAAGGAAAGACGTGATATATCCATGAAAGTCACAAAAATTTGCAATATTTTCTCCATTGACTCTAGTTATCGTTATACCAAAGCTCAGCCTCAAATGCAAATCCGCCACTAAAATTTGATCTATAACAATCTGGCTTCAATATCCTGCATTTTTGTATAATTATTAGGTAGCAGAGAAAAGTTTCAGATTACTCTCTTTAGACTAAGGCACAGGTACAACACCTAAATCAATGACTGTATTCGGTTGAACGTTCAGGAATAAAGTTTCGCCAGTGAGAGGATCAGTCAATCCGTAATCTAGAATAAATAAATAATATACGAGCCATCACTGAGACGGCACGTATATTCACTATATTATCCCTATCTCACTTATTAATGCCTCGCGCCGTAGTAAAACTGTCACCCGTGATATTTCCATAACGATTATCGTAATCGAAGCGATATGATAAATTAGCTATTCCGATAACTTTAGCACCAGTACAGGTTATTGTTACAGCACCATTATAATTATCATTTGCAATTCCCGCAAGCATACCCGGTGCATTGTGTGCAAATCTACTGAAAGAAGGAACGGCGTCAGTTAGGTTGAAGTTTTCTGTAAAGGCAGCTATAGGACCACTTGCGGAGTATGAAGCAGTACACGACGCATTGCCACTCTCGACTTTCATGACCTGCCAGCCGCTAAATTGGGGATAAAATTTGCTAAATCCAATTCCGAAGGTTCTTTATTATTTAGCCTTTATGATAGCGTCAATTCAATAAAAATAGCTGAAACATCAATTAAGGATAGCACTCCAATAAACCGTGGAGGTTGAAAAAATGAAGGTCCTGTGGCACTCTATAGGTTCCTACACCTTACTAGAGCAAGCCACATGGACCCTCAACGACAATTCTGCCCGAACATGGCCTGCCCCGCAAGGGGCAAAATCGGCGAGAACAACATCGTTGTTCACAGCCGCAAAGAAGCACGTTACCAATGCAAAATATGTGGTAAGACCTTCGCTGCCACGAGCGGTACACCTTTCTACCGCTTGCACCATCCGGCAGATTTGATGGTAATAGTTGCGACCCTGATTGCGCATGGCTGTCCTTTGCAAGCCATCGTTGCCGCCTTTCACCTGGACGAACGCACGGTGATGGGCTGGCTGGAGCGAGCCGGGCGACACTGTCAGCGAGTGCACGAGCATCTGGTGCAGCAACCTCGCGACCTGGAACACGTGCAGGCGGATGAAATCCGGGTCAAAGGGCAAGGCAAGATCATCTGGCTGGCTATGGCGATCATGGTGAGTACCCGTTTGTGGTTGGGCGGAGTGATCGCCAGAAAGCGAGATGAGCGCTTGATCCTGGGTCTGGTGCAGATCATTCGCCAGTGTGCCCTGGCTCGTCCGCTGCTGATTTGCGTGGATGGCTTCATCGCCTATGTCCAGGCGGTGCAGTTGGTGTTTCGCAGCCCGCTACCGAATGGCAAACGTGGACGTCCCCGGCTGATCTCCTGGCCAGACTTTCACCTCGGTCAGGTGGTCAAGCGTTATCAGGGCAAGCGAGTGGTCGATGTCACCCGGCGCATGGCACAAGGGAGTCTGCAAGCTGCCCGGGCTCTGTTGGCAAAATGCCATGGCGGAACCAAGCTCAACACAGCTTTCATCGAGCGGTTGAATGCCACCTTCCGCTCTCGCCTGGCAGTGCTCGTGCGACAAAGTCGAGCGTTGATCCGCAACCCGCAAACCTTGGAGCCCCTCATGTATCTGATGGGCTGTGTCTACAACTTCTGTACCCCACACAAAAGCCTGCGCTTGAAGCTGTGGGTAGGCAGTCATGGCTTCCGCTGGGTGCAACGAACTCCGGCCATCGCTGCTGGTCTTACCGATCATATTTGGACTGTTAAGGAGCTACTTCTATTTCGGATACCACCGCCTGAGTGGCGACCGCCTAAACACCGGGGAAGGCCTTCTCTTGCGGAAAAAACATTGATCGCAAGGTGGTGTTCATGACCACGGTTTATTGTGGAGCTACCGAAATTCCCCTACTTAACCTTCAAAAGCAAAAGAATCGAGGTGATCGACTCGAATCACGGGCGTATCGTCGGTGACCTAACCATTCGTGACGTAAGCCGTGAAGTAACGCTGGAAGTCGAATACAACGGTAAGGTCAAAAGCCCCTTCGGACATACTTCTGCCGGCTTTTCCGCCAGCACAACCATCAATCGCAAAGATTGGGGATTGCAATGGAATGTGCCCCTTGAAACGGGCGGCTGGTTAGTGGGAGAAACGGTGCAGATTAATATTGAGTTTGAAATGATTGAGGAAAAGCAGGCTGAGACGGTTGCTTAATCATCCTGCCGTGCCTAGAGAGGGGTGACAATTAATTCCTGAATAGCGTCACCCCTCTCTATGATCCTTTCGCTTCCGTGACCATAAAACTAAAAGCAGGTTTTCAATATAACCCGAGGCTCTTTCGATACCCAATCGGCGCGAAATTCCCCTTTATCGCCAACGGGTTGAGCCACAGCAGAGTTAGGCGAGTTTGGGGGAGTTTTGCCTTTGGCATTCGCGGCATTCCCCGAAAAGCTGCAGCCAATGTTCGCCGATCCTGTAGCCACTGCGTTGGCTGATTTTCTGAATTAGCCTTTCAATTCCCTCCTCTTCTCCTTCAAAAAACTCTACCCGACCGCAACCGCTACAAACCAATAGGTGTTGATGCCCTTGAAATGCGGTAACGAAAGCCTGACAACCGCTCGGCTGATGAACGCGTTGGATGAGGTTCAGCTCTTCGAGCTTTTCCAAGGTGCGGTACACAGTCACCAATCCCAGTTTTGGGTAGCGCTGGTGTCCGCTTTCATAGACATTGAGAGGGGTGAGAGCACGGCTGCTCTCTGCCATAATCTCGACCACAACCCGCCTAGGGTCCGTGATGCGATACCCGTTGCGTTGCAAGCAATCCAGCCATTCTTGAGCTTTGCTCATCGGAGTTCGTTTCTCTCCTTTCTCTTCTGTCTGATTCGCTGCAAATTGCTTTGTCCAATCCAAACCACAAAAAAGAAGCTCGTTGCCACCAGAACGATGGCTCCGCCTGACGCAATGCCTAGGTAATAAGAGAGATACAATCCAATGACGCCGCTCAACGACGCAAGGATTGCAGCCACCCAAATCATGGTTGGCAAGCGCGGCGTCAGCAGATAGGCTGTGGCGGCGGGTGTAATCAGCATGGCAACCATCAGGGCTACCCCCACTGTCTGCAACGAGACCACAATCGCCACTGCCATTAAGAACATCAAAAAATAATCCAAGAACTTGACTGGCAACCGCAGCGTCACAGCCAAAATAGGATCAAAAGATAAGATCAAGAATTCCTTATAAAAACCTATTACTGCGATCAATACCAAAACACCAAAAACCCCCGAAAGCCACAGGTCGCGGTTGCGCACCCCTAAAACGTCTCCAAATAGAAAGTGAGTTAGGTCCACCGAATAGGCGCGCACCGTGGAGATCAGGGTGATCCCCAAAGCAAACATCCCGGCAAAGACGATACCAATAGCAGTGTCCTCTTTGATTTTACCTCCCCAACTGATAATCCCAATTCCTGCAGCACTCAGCAAGGCCGCAGCCAAAGCCCACCAAAACAACCCTGTCGTCTGCCCCCCACTGACCAGATAACCAATCGCCACGCCGGGCAGGATGGTATGAGCTAAAGCATCGCCAAAAAATGCCATGCCGCGCAGGACAACAAACGTTCCCACCACAGCGCAGACACTGCCCATCAGAACAACGGCCAGCAATCCACGCCACATAAAAGCATATTGCAGGGGAGTCAACAGCAAATCGAACATCGCTCAACCGCCTCCCTCATCACAACAGGTATCGCTCAACCCCAACCAAGTCCCCTCATCTTCGATGAGCTGCAGTTGTTCGCCATACGCACGGCGCAGGTTGTGGGGGTGCAATACCTGCTGCGGTTCGCCAAGGGCAATCAGTTTTCGATTCAGCAACATAATTTTGGCAAAGTGTTGACGGGCAATGGTCAAATCATGCAAGGCGAAGAGAACTGCTACTCCTTTTGCCTGTAGGGCGGGAAGCAGAGCCAGCAACTCTTCCTGAGCAGGCAGGTCTAAGCCGCTCAAAGGCTCGTCCAGCAGGATGAGTTCCGCTTCTTGGGCAAGCGCCCTAGCGAGGAACATGCGTTGCTGCTGCCCACCCGACAGCGCATGAATGGGACGGTTTTCTAAATCTCGAATGCCAACGGTCTCTAGGGCTTGTCTGACAATGTTCCAATCGGTTCGGGAAGGAGTGCGAAAAAAGCCGATCTTTCCTACCCGCCCCATCATGACCACGTCCTTAACAGTGACAGGGAAATTCCAATCCACAGCCTTGCGCTGGGGTACGTAAGCGATGCAAATATGTCCATCAGGAGAATGGCCGTAAATATGGACATCGCCTGAGCTGGGCTTTAGAACGCCAGCGATCACTTTTATTAGCGTGCTTTTGCCTGCCCCATTCGGCCCAACTACCGCAAGCTGTTCGCCGCTTTGCAACTCGAAAGAGATATCTTGTAGAGCAGGATTGCCATCGTACCACAGGCTGACCTTGTCCATGATCAACAAGGGGCTGCCAGCCTCGTGTGGATGGCGATGGATAATCCAATGCTTGGTACGAGTGAATTCGTCTAACATGGTCAAGCCTTTGCTTTCTTAGCACTTGAAGGTTCGGGCAAAAATATCACAGGGAGAGATAAACCCCTCCGTTTACCTCTCCCCATCGATAAGCTAGCCCTTTCAAAGCAGCTTATTTCAATGCCTCGACCATCGCGTTAACATTATATCGCATGAAGTTGATGTAAGTGTCAGCCTCACCGCCCTTCTCCGACAGCGAGCCTGTATATAAGTAAACCAACCTGACTCCTGTATCGTCTGCGATACGTTGGGCCAACTGAGGGTTAACGGTAGTGCCGACAAAAATCGCCTTAACCCCTTGCTGGCGGATGGCATCCTCCAAGCTTGCCAGCTCCTGCGCAGAAGGTTCAGCTAGGGTCGAAAAACTCGGTAACACCGCCCCGACCTGCGTAAAACCATAGCGGGCAGCAAAGTAGCCTAGAGCTGAATGGTCAACCACGAGCAGACGGTTTTCGGGAGGGATAAGCTGAACTTGCTGTCGAATCCATTGATCAAGTTCTTCGAGTTGAACGATATACTGCTGGGCGTTTTTCTGGTAGAGAGTGGTGTTGGCAGCATCTTTCTCACTTAATATCGCGGCGATATTCTGCACCCACACTTTGACCAGAGTAGGATCGAACCAGACATGTGGATCAATTCCAGCATGGTTGTGAGCGTGTTCACCTTCGTGAGTATGCTCTTCGGTATGGCTCGCTTCACCCTCGTGGCCATGCTCTTCGGCATGGCCACCCTCCCCCTCATGGGCATGCTCAACCTTTAATTCTAGCAATTGTATTCCTTCGGAGACGGAGAAAGTTTTACCCATTGCGCCTGCGCTCTCAAGCAAAGCGGCGAGGAATTCCTCCAAGCCAGCACCATTTGCAAAAACAATATCCGCTTGGCTAACCTTGGCTACATCCTGGGGGGTCGGTGTAAACGAATGGGGGTCAACGCCCACAGGTAACAAAACCGAAAAGTCAATAGCATCTCCGCCCACTTGCCCAACAACATCTCCAACGATGGTGGTTGTTGCCACCACGTCAATTTTGTCTTGCGCTTCTTGAGCTGGGGGAGCAGCACAAGCCCCTAACCAGAAAACCACAACGATCAGAGCAATGAAGCAACGTTGTATGTTCATCCCGATCCTCCATTAATGAAAATGATTTTCGTTATCTATATCTTACTCCAATGCCTACGGAATGTCAAGAGAGTTTAGGCATCCAATCTGATAACCCTTCCCCCTGTGTTGTTTTTCGGGTATCCTATGCATAGCGGTAATATTCGGATTCCCAAATAAAGAAAGTTCATCCGATGGCGACCCATCATAAGTTGATTATTGGAAATGCAGTTGATATGAGAGAAATCCCCGATGGGAGTGTACACCTTATGGTGACCTCTCCTCCCTACTTTAATGCTCCTTTTGATTACAAACACCTGTATCAGAGTTATGAGCAGTATTTACAAGTCATCGAAAAAGTTGCTCAGGAAGTGTATCGGGTGTTACAAAACGGGAGGATCGCGGTATTAAATATAGACGATATGCTGGTAAATGGGGAAAAATTCCCCATTGTAGCCGATGCTACTCACCGATTTCTCCAAGCTGGTTTCCGTTATCGCGACCGAATCGTATGGAAAAAACCTGATGGATACCTTCGCATTAGCCGCCGCAGTGGTGTTTTGTTGCAAAACCCTTATCCAATGTATTATTACCCCGACAATACCTTAGAGAGCATTCTGATCTTCCAGAAAGGCAAATTCAATTACCGTTCCATTCCTGACGAGATGCGCCACTCTTCGCAAATTGATATAGAACGTTTTCAGAAAGAAAAATATACAATGGATTGTTTATCTTTATCACAAATTGAAATCTTACAGAAGCTAAAAAAAGAAGCAAAGAGTAACCAATTTTATGTGATAATTAATGAGACCAACCTAAACAGGCTTGAGTTTTGAGCTCAAAAAACCTGTACTGGTGGAGGAGTAAACCATGCTAAATGAGGTATACAAAGAAGCAGAAGCCCGCATGAAAGGGGCTATCCAATCTTTGGAGGAGGATTTGAGCGGCATCCGCACGGGGCGCGCCAGCCCAGCCCTGATCGAACGTCTACCGGTTGAGTATTACGGTGTCAGCACCCCCCTCGTGCAGCTTGCCACCATCAGTGTCCCTGAGCCGCGCATGTTGCTCATCCGTCCCTTCGATAGCTCGTCGCTCAAAGCGATTGAACGGGCGATTCTCGCCTCAGACCTCGGGCTTACACCAAATAACGATGGCAAAACCATCCGCCTGATCCTGCCGCCCCTCACCGAAGAACGACGGCGCGAATTGGTTAAAATTGTGCATAATCGCGTCGAAGAGGCTCGTGTCGCGGCGCGCAACGTGCGCCGCGATAGCATCCGCGATTTGCGCGAATTTCAACAGGAAAAGCTCATCTCAGAAGATGAGTTGCAAAAAGGCGAGGCAGAGTTGCAGAAAATTACCGATCGCACCATTGAGGAAATTAACAAGATTGGAGAAAGAAAGGAGAAAGAAATCTT
>CAKZNJ010000182.1 GCA_937129505.1 uncultured Anaerolineae bacterium
TCAAACCCCTCGACATCGTCCTAATCTACACCGGCGCCTGCCGCTACAACAACGAAGAACGCTACCTGAAAGAGCAAAGCGGGATGACCGAAAGCGCTACCAACTGGCTGCTGGATCAAGGGGTCAAAATGACCGGCATTGACGCCGGCACGTACGACCGACCGGTCTGGGCAATGTTCGAAGATAAGCAGTTTTGGCCCGCTCACAAAGTGATGATCGATCGGGAGTACTACCACTTAGAAAACATGGCAAACTTCGACAAACTTCCCCGTCCCTATGGCTTCAAAGTTTGCGTCTTCCCCATCAAATGGGTGAATGCAACGGCTGCGCCGGTGCGAGCAGTGGCGATCTTTGAAGATTGAGTAGTGAGGAAAAAGATGTGAAGGTATCCGTTCGAGTGTTCTCCTTTTTACGCGAAGCGTTAGCCGTGCCGACCAATGAGCGGGGGGAAGCTGAGCTCGAGTTGGCATCTGGCGCAACCCTAAAAGATTTGTTTCTCCAACTGGGCATCGACCGACAGATGAAAGAGGATTTATTTGCCGGTTCGGTGCAGCGCGCCTTTCAAGTGATGATTGACGGACAGGTGATCAACGATTTTGCCTATGAACTAAAGGAAGGACACCAAGTTATCCTATTTCCACCGATGTCAGGTGGCAGCAAGGAGGAGCATTGATGGGTCAATTTTGTTGGACATTCTCGGAAATATGCCGCGATGACGTCCCCCAAGCCGGTGGCAAAGGTGCCAATCTCGGTGACATGACGTGCGCCGGTTTGCCCGTGCCACCAGGCTTTGTCATTCTCTCCTCTGCCTACCGACGTATCTTCGAACAGGGGGGCTTGCGCGAGCAGGTGATGCAAATCCTGAACGGCATTGATCGGAGTAATGCCCAAGCCTTGCAAGAAGCAGAGAAAATCATCCGTTCTTTATTCGAGCGGGTCGTGATTGACGACGAGCTGAAGAGCGAGATTCTGGGACATTACCATGAGCTTGGCGAAAATGTCCCTGTCGCCGTCCGTTCCAGCGCCACGGCAGAAGACATGGGATGTGCCAGCTTTGCCGGTCAGCAAAGCACCTATCTGAATGTCTGCGGCGATAAGGCTCTGCTGGAGAATGTGATCAAGTGCTGGTCTTCTCTCTTCACCTCGCAGGCAATCTATTACCGTTTCTGCAATGGCTTTGATGACGAGCTCGTTTCCATGGCTGTTGTGGTACAGAAGATGGTCAATGCCGAGAAGGCAGGGGTGATTTTTACAGTCGACCCCATCTTGAAAAATCCCTACCAAATGATTATCGAAGGGGTTTATGGTTTGGGGGAAGGGATCGTCTCCGGCATCATCACCCCTGATCACTACAAGATCGACCGCGAAACCTGCGAGGTGCGATACCAATTCATCGCCCCAAAGTCGATTATGATCGTCAATGATGGGCTAAACGGCGTTGTCGAACGAGAAGTGCCAGAGCCGATGAAAAACCAGCCCGTGTTGAATGAGCGCGAACTGGAGGCACTGGTTGCAATGGGTAACCTAGTGGAAAAGCACTTTGGCAGCCCACAAGACATCGAGTGGGGTGAAGAAGAGGGCACATTCTATCTACTTCAAAGCCGCCCGATTACCACATTAGGCTAAATCTCTTCACGTGAGGAAACGATGGTTTACCTATCTCGCCAATTTACTTCTAGACAAGCTCAACTGCGCTTTGATGTTGAAAGCTCCAGCGACCATAACCCGCTGGATATGATGGATATGACTTTCTTAAACTACCGCTTGGCGAATGTGCAAGTAGCCGAGCAAGTAACGCTCGCCAATCCAGATATCGTTTGGCGGCCACAACTGGCGGTTAAGGATATCCGCTATACTCAGGGAATACTGGAATTAGACGGTGAATGGTATGCAGGTGAAATCCAAAAAATCCTCGTCAGTATGCTCGCTTTTCGCCTTGAGGAGTGTGGCTTGCACCCTTTCCATGCCTCAGCGGTGCGCTATCGAGAGAAGACCATCATGTTCATGGGTGGCGAGTCGAACCACGGCAAGACAATGTCCCAATTGGAAGGCTGCCGCCGCGGCGGTTTGAACATTTCTACCGAAACGTTGGTGATTGACGAACAGGGCTGGGTCGCTATGGGTTCGACCAATGTTTACTTAGCCAAACGGGCAAAAGGCACCGAACGCTCCGATCTTGCCGACCAAGATGAAGGGGTCAAAAAGCTCTTTGGCAAAGCTCCAGAAGTGCACCACTATTTAGAGCCCTCGAATGTCGACCTAGTCATCCTTCCATCCATCGACGGCAATTACGCCACCTCGGTCAAAGAGCTAGAACAATTCGAAAAAGAATATCAGGGATTTCACTCAATGATGAATTATTTTGGGCTGAACCAACTGCTCTCACCGGGTCTGGTTATGCCGATCATTGACACCGAAGAAAAACGGCGCAAACGGGCAGACTTTGGACACCGCTTTGCTGAGCCACGCCTCTACTTCATGATTCGCGCTGCTAACCCTCAATTGTTGTTTGATGAGGTCGAAAAACTCATTTAAACGCGACAAACTGGAGTAGAATCATCTCCAACTTAAGATATTGATTTCAGGTTTTTCAGGGAGTAAACGGTTGGCAAACGGCGAGGTAGAAAACACCAACAGCATCAATAAAACTGTGCTGAGCGATCAGGTGAAGCAATATATCCTCGATGCCATCGAGCGCGGCGAGCTGCAACCCGGCGAACGCTTGGTCGAGAGTCAGCTTGCCCGCCAGCTGCGCATCAGCCAAGCACCTGTGCGAGAAGCGATTCGAGATCTGGTCAGTTCGGGTTTCCTCGAGCGCGAACCGCATAAAGGTGCGATGGTGCGTTTGCTCACGGATCAGGACATGCAAGAAATTTACAGCGTGCGCGCCGTGTTAGATGCGTTGGCCGCCGAACAAGCCGCGCCGCAGGTTACCGATGAAGACCTGCAAGAACTGCAAAGGACACTTGAGAAAATGCTCCAAATGGCACAAGCGGGCGATTATCTCTCGGCGGCGCGTTATGATTGGCAGTTTCACATTCAGATCGTTGCCCTCTCCGGCAACACCCTTCTCCGGCGCATCTACGACAACCTGCAATTGGGGCAATACATCCTGATCACGATGCGTCGCTCATCCATTGGCCTCGAGCAGTTAGCCGCTCGTCATCAAGCGCTCATCGATGCGCTGGCAACGCGCGACCCAGAGATTGCCAAACGCGCGGTAAGACAACACATTGTCGAGCTTCAAGGCGATGGGGTTGAAGTCTGATTAAAATCCCACCTCCCGCTCTAAAAACCTTCTGGAGCGGGAGGCAGAAATCGGGAAAAACTCTCCCAGTAAAACTTAATCCAAGACCACAACGGAAGTCAAATTGATCGGTTGATCGGGATGTAAGCCCTTGGCTAGGGCGCGAAAATAAGCCATGGCTTGGAGCACAGGCAGATATAAAACTCCCCGCAATGGTTCTGGTAAACCGCTTGCAAAATTAACCGATGCATTTGCCTCAGCCAAGCTAAGCGCCTTTGCTCCTAACGCTTCGACTTCCTCTAAAACGCGTTGTTCGTGAGCTCGGTTCGAATCGGAGAGCAAACCCACTACCGCTGTCGTATCCGTAACCATGCTCTTTGGGCCATGGCGAAACTCCAAAAAATGAAATGGTTCGGTATGAGTGAGACTCATCTCTTTCATCTTGAGGTTAGCTTCACACGCCAGCCCATAGCGGATACCGGAGCCCAAGAAGTAAATACGGTCTATGGATAAATCTTCTCCCCACTGGCGCGCTAGTGAATCATACTTCTGCAGCAACTGCTCACCAACTTCTGGCAAACGGCGGAGTTGATTCAGCTCAGCGTAGCGCCCGCCAGCTAAAAGAGCCAAAGCCGTAATTGCTACGTAAATGGAGGCAAATGAGCGAGTTTGGGCCACACTTAGTTCTTGCCCTTTCTCAATCACGAGGGAGAGATCCGCCATTTCTACCAAGGGCTGACCTGGATAGTTCGTAATGGCTAAAACCGAACCGCCTTCTAGAGCCTTAAATGCTTCCACAGCCCGCATCGTCTCGGTTGTCGAACCGGAGCGGCTAATTGCTACGAGGAGAGTCTTCTGGCGCAAGCTGCCATTCAGCGTGGCAAATTGAGGGTTCATCCACAATTCGCCTGCTGGGGTAGCCCGGGAAAATCGGGCAGTAAGGTCCTGAAAGAGAGCCGCGGCAGAGAGAGAAAGATAATACGTTGAACCGCACCCCACAAACAAGACTTGAAAAAATTCCTGTTGGAAAAGGGACACGAGCGGCTGACGATGGCTTTCGACCACATCCAACGCATTGGTCCACGCTTCGGTTTGAGAGAAGATTTCGGTTCGCGTGTGATAACCTTGTTTCATGATCGCCTTTCAAGATCCTAATAAGATATTCAACCTTATATCGCACCAGCTGTTAAACCCTGAATGATATAACGCTGGAAAATAAATGCTAACACAACGGGAGGTGAACTAGCAAGTACACCTGCAGCAGCAATGCGAAGATATTCTAATCCTAACTTTGTATTAAATTCACCAATGAGTACAGGTAATGTCTTAGCAGTAATGTTGGTATAAATAAACGCATACAAGTATTCATTCCATCCAGCAATAAAGGCAAAAACAGCTACACTAACCAAACCCGGCGCAGAGAGGGGTAAAACGATTCGAAAAAGAGCTCCTATGTAAGAGCTTCCATCAATCCTTGCCGCATCTTCTAGCTCTGATGGAATGGAAGTAAAGTAACTTCGCAACAGCCAGATCACGAGAGGGAGAATAAAGCTTTGATAGACAAGAATTAGACCAATATGACTATCCAAAAGTTCTAAAGAGCGCAAGATTACATAAAGCGGTATGACAATTGCGATAGGAGTAACCATATAACCACCCATCATAAGGATAAGGATAAAACGATTCGCGGGAAACCGCAACCTCGCCAGAGCATACGCCGAAAGAGTGCCTAACGACATAGAAATCAGTGTGGACAGCGAAGCAATTATGGCTGAATTTCTTAGAGAAGAGAAGAAGAGAGAAACATTTGTTGATGCGCTGCCTCGATCTACAAACAAGGATATGTTATTATCTAGAGTGAATCGCCTTGGAATCCATCGGAGGGGAACAGTTAGAAGGTCGATTTTGTATGAAAATGATGAGATAATTAGCCAAAGATAAGGCAATATCGTCCACAAAATGATTAGGATATTCAAAAAATAAATCACAACAAGAAATCGTTGCTTTTTCATTTCAGTACTCTACGATCGCTCGCTAAGCAGCTCGGATATAAAACACAGCCGGGATCATAAGCATCAAGCTGATCAGGTAAGCCATAGCTGCACCGTAGCCAAAGGGTAAGGAACGAAAAGTCTGAGCATAAATGCGAAAGGGTAATTAGCTCGTCTGTATAACCAGCGGTCATGAAATCATCCAAAGGAGTAGTCCACCCAGCGCCACACCATTCAGCAACCCAGCCGTTGTCGAACTCTACAACATCATAAGCGCTTCCACCTGTTGCCATTTCGGGGATAACTCGATCGGCGATCGAATCCCAATCACTCTGGATTAAGTCTACCTTAACGCCACTCTTTTGCTCAAATTCACGAACACGGGCTTCAAAAGCCCCAATAATATCTGCCTCATGTTTTGGAAAGATAACCGTTATCTTAACTTCTTCTGCAGGTGCTTCTGATTGTGCAACTTCTGTCTCCACAGGAGCGGCCGTTTCGACTTGAGATGGAGGCGCTTGAGTTACCTCGCTTGGTGCGGGCGGTGTCTCTGCAGGTTGAGGAGCACAGGCACCAAGCAGTAGGACTATAACGATGAACAAGCTGATCAAAAAATTCTTTATCGTTTTAATCTTTTTCTCCTTCCAAAAATTAATAATTCTGTATAAGTCAAATTCACAAGCTTAGATTCGGGCAGACAACCTCCTTTCCTCGAGTCATTAAGCGAGAACGATACGAATCCCCATTGCTTTAAATTCACTGATCAATTCGCTAGGCAACAGATGATCGCTTACGATGGTGTGCACACTTGTTAGAGGGGCAAGTAGGACTGTCGATACACGCCCAAATTTCGTGTGATCCGCCACCAAAATAACTTCTCGTCCCATCTTTATGATAGCCCGGTCAGTATTGGTCTCAGGGATGTAATCATTTGTTAGACCTTGTTCTAAGTTAACTGCCCTTACACCGATAATCACCTTATCCACGTATACTTCACGAAGATTCTGTTCGGTAATGTGTCCGATAAACGAGAGCTCGCTTTTGCGAAACTCTCCCCCTAAGCTAATGACCTGGACAGGTGAGTTGGACGTCGCAAAAAGACTTATGACCGGCAAGGAATTGGTCAGCACCGTAATTGCACGATCAACCAAGTGGCGAGCTGCTTCAAGGACAGTAGTTCCGCTTCCCAAGAATATTGTCTCATCATCCTCAATTAACGCTGCAGCTGCAGCACCAATTCGCCGCTTTTCCTCTGCGCGATCACTTTGGCGTTCAAAGATAGGCAATTCTGGAGGAGCTTTCTTGACCAAAATTGCCCCTCCATGGACGCGCTGGATTCTTCCTTGATTAGCTAGGATTTCTAAATCCCGTCGGGCGGTCGCCTTGCTGATTGAAAAAACGTCGCACAGGTCGTTAACCGTCACCCGTTTCTGGCGAGCGATCAATTGAACGATCTGCTCTTGTCGCTCCACGTTCGAAAGATTCTCAAAATCGCTCATATACGCTCGCTTCTATGGTATAATCACTCATAAATAAATCATAAAGTACGACAATCAATCACATTAAACCATATAAATGATAAAATTTCAAGAGGTTTTTTTGTTCCTTTTGATGGATTTTTCTTCCAAGGTTAGTGATAATGGAAATATCAATCGATATCCTCGTCCCAGGCGAAATTAATCCCGACCTGATCCTCAGTGACCCTTACCTCCAACCCCGCTTCGAGCAGAAAGAAGTTTTAGTTCAAGATTTCGAAATGACTATCGGTTCTTCTTCTGCGATCTTTGCCTGTGGAGCAGCGAGATTGGGGTTGAAAACAACCTTAATCGGCGTTGTCGGCGATGATCCCCTCGGGAAATTTATGCAAGACTCCCTTTACAAACGAGGGGTAGATATTTCCGCGATCATTGTTGACCCTCAGAAAAAAACGGGACTCAGCGTGATCTTGAACCGCGGCACAGATCGAGCCATCCTAACCTATTTGGGCTGTATTGCTGCCTTGGAGGAAAGCCAAATTCCTGATACTTTGCTCGCTCAAGCTCGACATCTTCATGTCTGCAGTGTTTTTTTGCAAAGCCGTTTACGCCCCAACTTGCCTACACTGTTTGAACGGGCTCGTTCCTTTGGGGTAACGATCTCCTTAGATACCAATTGGGACCCTTCCAACCGATGGGAAGGGATTTTGGATTTGC
>CAKZNJ010000183.1 GCA_937129505.1 uncultured Anaerolineae bacterium
AGACGATTGGGGTTAAGTGGTATAAACGTCATCGCAATTATCAGTGCGAGTTGTAACCTTCTCTAGATACTCCTAACTGCTGAAGAGGCGGCGGGAATAATGAAGGCATGGATTATTGATCGCATCGCAAAAATTGAGTTAGATTCCACTCCTTTGAGCATGACTGATTTGCCAACACCTGAACCTCGCGAGGATCAGGTATTAATCAAGGTTGAAGCCTGTGGAGTTTGTCACACCGAGATTGACGAAATCGAAGGAAGAGCGGCACCACCAACGCTACCGATGGTGCCTGGCCACCAGGTTGTTGGCCGTGTGGTGGAACGGGGAGGGATGGCAAAGAGATACCAAATCGGCGACAGGGTAGGAGTGGCGTGGATCTATGAATCTTGTGGAGAATGTGAGTATTGTGTGAGAGGGTTGGAAAACCTCTGTCCTTCTTTTCGCGCCACAGGACGAGATGCTCATGGCGGATACGCAGAGTATATGGTCGTTAGGGAAAAATTTGCCTATCCTATCCCTGTCCAAATCGATTCTTATGCTGCAGCACCATTGTTATGCGCTGGAGCAATCGGTTATCGCTCTTTGCGGTTGACGCAATTGCAAAATGGAATGCGGCTAGGTTTGACAGGGTTTGGAGCCTCGGCTCATTTGGTTTTATTGATGACCAAAGCCCTCTATCCTGAGTCGGAGATCTATGTCTTTTCCCGCAGTGAATCTGAACAGGAGTTTGCTCGACAACTCGGCGCGGTCTGGGCAGGAGCTATCGATGACACCGCTCCTCAGCCGCTCCATGCGATCATTGATACCACACCAGTCTGGAAGCCAGTTCTGGAGGCGTTGCGCAATTTATCGGCGGGGGGGAGATTGGTGATCAACGCAATTCGGAAAGAAACGATTGACCGAAATTTACTGGTTGAATTGGATTATCCCTCCCAATTATGGCTGGAGAAGGAAATAAAGAGCGTGGCAAACGTAACGCGGCAGGATGTGGAAGGGTGCTTGCAGTTGATTGCGCAAGAAAATATCTGTCCTGAATATCAACTCTACGCTTTTGATCAAGCAAATCAGGCAATTATCGATCTAAGAAATCGCAAGATCAAAGGCGCTAAAGTACTCAAAGTGTTGGAGAGATAAGGGCTTATTGGGTTTTCTGATTTAGTTCTTCTTCGATGATGCCTTCAAACACTTCATAGGCTTGAGCGCCAATAATTACCTTCCCATTGATCACAAAAGAAGGGGTGCTGCTTAATCCAAGTTGACGCGCAAATTGGGTTTGTTGTAAAACCGACGAAGTGTAGCGACCCGACTTAAGACATTCTGAGAAGGATGGGACATCTAGCTTAAGCTCTTGAGCTAAAGCTATCAAGTTTTCGGTGCTGTAGTCGGGATTTTTCCCCCCCTCGCGCTGAGCGAAAAGAAGCTCGTGGTACTCCCAGAATTTCTGTTGTTCTGCTGCGCATTCGCTCGCCAGCGCAGCTTGGACGGACTCCTCACCTAATATAGCAAGATGAACGAAGCCTAAATAGACTTTCCCCTGCTCAACATATTTTGAAAAAATCCTCTTGCCTGTCTCAAGATTGTACTTGGCACAATAAGGACAACGAAAATCGCTAAATTCATACATTTGTACTGGAGCTTGTTGATTGCCAATGTAGTGATTTGTTTGGTTGGCGATGAGTTTCATAATTTGTTCTCGTTGGTTCTCGTTCTGTGCCAGAGCATTTTGATCTTCGACAGGAGTTGGGCGGAAAGCTTGTACAGAAGTGGTGGAAGTACGCATAAAATATCCCAACAGGAAGCCTATCAGGAAGGTTACCAAAATAACGATCGGCAACGTCCAACTATATATCGCTACTACGAGAAGGGGATTGCCCTTCGCTGCAGTTCGTTTTTTAGCAGAGAGATTCGGCAATATTGGAGTAGATGGGGTTTCTTTGTCCATATCAATTTAAGTATAACCGAAATTTTTTATCCATTGAAGAAGGACGAAAAGCTCTTATGAAGTTCTTACAGAATGCAAGTTTTCTTCTACATAGGGTTTGAGATAACGCGGTTTTTCGTGGACGCGATCAGCGTACACCCCACGGTAAGACGGAGGCAGGAGATTAGCGATTTGAATCATAATCTCATCTGTGATTTGATTCCTAATCTTTTGATCGATCGGTGTAGAGGGTAAGTCTAAAATTAAGGGTTGTCCGACGCGAACTCGAAATGGGATTCGTTGAAAGCTGCGTAGATTATCCCAGTATTGTTCTGCTCCATAAAATGCCAATGGTAAAATCGGTGCTCCAGATTTGATTGCCAAAAATACGATCCCTGCATGACCTTTACGCAAACGACCATCTCCGCTTCGGGTGCCTTCGGGAGCGACAGCGACGATTTTCCCTTCTTTTAAAGCTTGCAGGCAACGCTTGGCCGCAGTTATATCGGCTTCGCCGCGGCGAACCGGAATTCCACCCCATAAATCGAAGAGAAGTCCCATGAAGAGATTATTCCAGGTCTCCACTTTGACTAAACCCGTAACTGGCCTCGGCTGGAGATGGGAATATACAACGGG
>CAKZNJ010000184.1 GCA_937129505.1 uncultured Anaerolineae bacterium
ATACATGATTGACCGATTGACCACGCCCCCCAATAAGCCGCGATGGGCTTCGCTCGGTGGATGAGAAACCCCCTTCCAGATGATCTTTCTACAGCGCCAATTCTTTCTCAAGCTAGCCACCGTGATCGCTGTCTCTAAGCCATAACCTTCGGCAGCCTTCCAACAGATGCTCTGCAGATTTTGCTTCCACAAACACCGCTGCCCCGATAGCCAAGGGGTCGCCCAGTGACTGAAATCGGTATAGAATTTTCCGCCCCGAAAAATTCCAATCGTCATGTCAAGCCCATCGGTTATGAGTGGCAGGTATAAGTTTTCGATATGGTGCGTTTTCAACCCTCTGAGATCTGCATCCAGCGTTATGATAACTTCGGCGTCGGTGTTCGATAGCCCGGAAAAAACCGCCTGACCCTTGCCTCGATTTTTCGGATGAGTTATCAATCGAATTCTACCCTCAGATTCCTGTGCGCGGAGAACTGCTCGACCACTCCCATCCATTGAACCATCATCAACAACAATGATGTCTTGGATGGCAGACACTTGGCAAACAATTTCAAGCACGGCTCGAATCCCTTGTTCTTCGTTGTAAACCGGGATGATCGCAGCAATGGTGGGAAGAATCTTCTCGGTAGAATTAGGGAGATGGTCCAAAGGAACCTCAAGGGGCAATGTCGGCTAATTTTCCACACACTGATGTTTTACTCAACTCAGATTATAATCCATCCTATGCCCTACTTGGTGTGGGAGTTGTGCTTGGTATAATACTTGTAATCCTTATTTGAGGTGATTCTATGTCGGCTGATAGGCTCTCTGGTGCCAGAATCAGAAAAGAATTTATCGACTTTTTCATTGCGCGAGGTCATACCTTTGTCCCTTCTTCCAGTTTAGTGCCTGGGGGAGATCAAACACTGCTTTTTACCAACTCCGGCATGGTTCAATTCAAAGACGTATTCTTAGGCATTGACAAACGTCCTTACACTCGCGCAGCCAACTCACAAAAATGTATGCGTGTCGCAGGCAAACATAATGATTTAGACGATGTCGGCCGTGACGATACTCATCATACTTTCTTCGAAATGCTAGGCAATTGGTCCTTTGGGGATTATTACAAAAAGGAAGCCATAGCTTGGGCATGGGAGTTGTTAACCGAAGTCTGGAAGCTGCCCAAGGATCGTCTTTGGGCGACTTGCTTTCGCGATGATTTTGGTAACATTCCTGAAGATTCTGAAGCCGCCGAAAATTGGCGAGCTCAACCGGGCATGAATCCTGACCACGTCCTCTTTTTCGGACGCAAAGAAAACTTTTGGGAGATGGCCGAAATCGGACCCTGCGGCCCTTGTAGCGAAATTCACATCGATCGCGGGCCGGAATATTGTGATAAGAAGCATGTAGAGGGGCATGTTTGTCGCGTCAACGGCGGATGTCAGCGCTTCCTAGAGCTTTGGAATCTGGTTTTTATTCAATATAACCGCCTCAGCCCTACCGAACTCGAACCCCTTCCTGAAAAACATGTCGATACCGGCATGGGGCTCGAACGAATTGTGTCTGTCTTGCAGAACGTCTCGTCCAATTACCGCACCGACCTCTTTTGGCCGATGATGCACTGTGTCCAATCCCTCACCGGCCATTCTGATGGAGAGAGGGAAGCCAATCTCACCCCCTATCGTGTCATCGCCGATCATTCCCGCGCTGCCACGTTCTTAATCGCCGATGGAGTAGTGCCGGGCAACACAGGCCGCAATTATATCTGCCGCATGATCATTCGTCGCGCTGCCCGCTTCGGCAGCAAGATTGGCTTGAGAGAACCATTTCTAGCTAAAGTCGCTGAAGTCGTCATTGACCAATATGGTGAGTTTTACCCAGAGCTGGAACGTAATCGCAAAGCGATCCTCGATTCAATCACGCGCGAGGAAGTCCGCTTTCACAAAACGCTCGAGACAGGGTTGACCAAACTAGAAAACTTAATAGAGCGATTACGTGAAACAGGGCAAACCACACTTGGCGGAGAGCTCGCCTTTGATCTATACGCAACCTATGGTCTACCCCTCGAGATCACCAAGGATATCCTCGCCGAGAGTCAATTTACGGTGGATGAGAGCGGCTTTCATCAAGCGATGGAAGAACACCGGATTGCCTCTGGCGCAGGAGATGCATTTGGTGAGTTGGGTGGTGAAGATGTTGATATTTACCGCCAGATTTTCGATCAATTGATCGCCCAGCAAAAACTTACTAACGAAGGGGTAAAACACGATCCTTATTCAACACTGACCACCCGCGGGGAGGTTTTGGCTATCGTCAGGGATGGCACTCCGATTCGAGCCGCTCAAGAAGGAGAGATTGTCGAGATTGTCTTACCTCAAACCTGCTTTTACCTCGAAAGCGGTGGTCAGGTCTCAGACACAGGATGGATACATTCTTTGAACGGCGCTGATTGGCAAATCGAGGTAACGGATGTCCGCAAACCGGCAGCAGGAATTATAGTTCACCTCGGCAAGGTTGTAATAGGGCAACCAAAGGTGGGGGATGCAGCAATCGCCATGGTCGACCGCCGCCGCCGCAAAGATATCATGCGCAATCACACCGCCACCCATCTCTTACACCGCCATCTACGACGTGTGCTTGGTGAACATGCCCGTCAGGCCGGTTCTTTAGTTGCTCCAGATCGCCTCCGTTTCGATTTCACCCACCCTGAACCCCTGACTGCTGAGCAACTTCAAGCCATCCAAGATGGGGTAAATCAGGATATCCTCGATGACTACCCTCTTCACATCCAGTTCAAACCCCTTCAAAAAGCAATCGAGGATGGGGCTATCGCCTTGTTCGGCGAAAAGTACGCTGAAATCGTACGGAATGTCACGATCGGTGATGAGGAAACCCTCTCCAATGAATTGTGCGGTGGAACCCATGTTGAGCACACCGGTGAAATTAGCCTATTTCTCATCCTATCAGAAGGAAGTACAGCAGCCGGTATTCGGCGTATCGAAGCGGTTACGGGACGCAAAGCTTACGAAGTCGTTGCCAACCGCTTGTCCATTTTATCTCAGGTAGCAGAAACCCTAGCCGCAGCGCCAGAAAGCGTTTTTCCAAAAGTCAAACGCTTGTTGGATGATTTGGAAAGCATGCAGAAGCAAATCATTTCTTTAAAGCAGCAGGCTGTGCGTCAAGAGTTTGAAAAGCAATGGCCGAACCGCCAAAAGCAGATCGGGCAAATCACTCTCCTTTCCATGCATCTACCTGACGCAGAAGTGCAAACCCTCAGACAGATGATCGACCTTTTCCGCCAAAAGACCCCCCAGCGCGGGATTGTAATACTCTCCAGTGAACTAAATGAACGTCCACAATTGCTTGTCGGTATCACCGATGACTTAGTCAAAGAAGGATGGAATGCAATCGATCTTGTCCGTTACGTAGCAGAACCACTCGGAGGAGGCGGGGGTGGACGCCCCAATCTAGCCCAAACTGGTGGCAAAGACATCAGTAAACTTTCTGAGGCGCTTGCTAGGGCAGAAAATTGGATTTCGAACCGACTCAATGGGGGGTAAGGATGCCCCCCAACTTCAAATGAGCACCAATGAAAACCCAAATCTTGCAATTGGAAGCTCATGATGACGTAATTTCGATCCTCGATAAGATTGGCTGGGCTCAGACAGAGCGCGTTCTGCTCGTCCTCCCGCGGCGGGGAAAAATCTTCCGCAATAAACTCGACTTATTACGATTAAGGAGGCAGAGCGAACGTAAAGGATGCCAATTAGCTTTGGTTACTGACGACTCTTTCATCAAAGCTCTTGCTGTAGAAGCCAATATCCCCATCTATCGCACCATCCAGAAAGCCCATCAAGCTGAGTGGCAGAGCCAGAAGAGACCTGCTCTGTCAATCCATGAGCAACAAGATGTCGATAAACCGCCTCTGTTTGAACAATTGGAGGCGATTCAGGCGCTCCGATCAGGAGACCGACTTCTTACCCTACCGATTTGGGTTCGTATTTTAGTTTTCGTAGTCGCCATTTTGGCGGTAAGTGCCATGGCTGCGATGCTAACCCCCAGTGCAGTAATTCGCATTAAACCCCCTACCACCCAACAAACGATGCTCCTCACTATGGTGGCAACCGATCGGGTCAAACAAGCACGTATTTCCGGTGAGGTGCCAATCTCGATTGTGAAGATCGCTGTGAATGGAAGTAAGACTGCTAAGGTGAGCGGCCTGGTCAACTTGCCAAAAGACTTTGCGCAAGGGGAAGTTGTATTAACTAACCTAACTGATCAACCCATCGAAGTCCCTGCCGGCACGGTTGTTCGAACGCTTGATCAAAAACCGCGTCGTTATGCGACGCAACAAAGTGTTGTCCTACAAGCGGGCAGCGCAAAAAGCGCTACAGTCCCTATACAAGCCTTGAAAGCTGGTGAATCGGAGAATGCACAGCCTAATGAGATCAGGGCTGTTGAAGGTTTTTTAGGCTTGAAAGTCAGCGTAGAGAATCCTCAACCTATCCTAGGGGGGAATAGTATAACTGGATCAGCCCCTAGTCAACGCGACCGTCAATTCCTTCTCCAACTGTTACAAGCCGAATTGATCGAAAAAGCGAAAGAAAACCTACTAGAAGAAATACAAGCGGGAGACATCCTTCTGCCAGATTCGACAATCTCTACTCGTATAATCCGGCAACAGTACACGCCAGCAGAACAAATTGCCACCGACATCCTCAAGCTGGATTTAGAACTCGAAGTCTCCTTTCGAATTGTTGACCATCAATCCTTAAGAGAATTAGGGGATCAAGTTTTTGCTTCGTCTTTGCCTTCTGGACATCTTCCGCTACCGACTACATCCTTAGCCATCTGTCAAGACCCGCTCACCCAATCTAAAGATGGAGATTTTCGCTGTAGCTTGAAAATAACCCGCGATGCGCAAATGAGGATCGACCCTGACGAAGTGCGAAATCTGGTTGTGCGAGAGCCAATCCCT
>CAKZNJ010000185.1 GCA_937129505.1 uncultured Anaerolineae bacterium
AACTAAGCAAAACCGATACCTCTCCCCCATCATAGGGAATACCAGTCGCTCGGATTGCCCGATCAAGACGGCGGACGATGGCTAATGCCTCATTAAGGGGGGTCTCTGGTAATAAGACGACAAATTCATCCCCGCCGAAGCGGGCTACGACATCAATCTCGCGTAAATTGATTTGAAAACAGCTCGCTACTGCCCTTAACACCTGATCCCCTACGGCGTAAGAATAGCGATCGTTGAACGCTTTGAAATGGTCGATGTCGGAAAAGAGTATACTCAAAGGGCGTTGGTATCGCACTGATCGTTCGAATTCACGCTGGGCAAGCATATTCAACCCGCGTCGATTGTAGATGCCGGTCAGTTCATCATGAATGGCTAACTCTTGCGCTTGTTGGTACAAGCGGCCATTCTCAATCGCTTGAGCGGCTAGGTTGGCAAACGCCAGCAAAGCATTGACATCTGCTGGATCCAACTCAACCGCTTCTCTGAAGGCGAGATTAACAAAGCCAATGACCTTGCCCTTGACGATGAGCGGCAAGCCAAGATACGTTCGTACCCATTCTAACCCTACAAATTCACGCCATTTAGGGTATTCATGGACATCTGGGATCAGCAAGGGCAAAGCTGTGAGGTAGATTTGTCGGAAAGTGTCGAAATCCTTCCAATGCATGAGCTGGGCTTCTTCGGTCTTTGGAAGGGGAATCCCTTTCTCGGCGACAACTTTGACCCAATCCCCTTCGATCAGCGTGATGCTGGCATTATCATATCGGATTAAGCCATGCAATTGGCGCAGGATACGGTCGAAGACCTGTTGCAGTTCGAGGCTTTCCGAAAGGGCAGCGGTCGCATCCAACAATGCCTCTGCCAGACGGCGCTGCTTGCGCTGCATTTCTTCGGCTTGAACGCGTTGTAAAACCTGCCCGATTTGAGCAGCAATATACTCCATTAGTTTGGCTTGATGTGCTGTGTAGCGCACGTTGGGGTCATAAGATTGGACAACGACCACTCCAAAAACCTGATTGCGGCGGTCTTTTAGCGGCGCTCCCAACCAAGCTTGGCTGGGCGTGCCCGACTGTTCGATCTCGCCGCGCGCCTTCATCTCTTCTACAAGGTCATACTGCGCGAGGAGTAGTTGACCACTGTGCAGGACATACTCGGTTAATCCCTTCTGGAAGGGCACGTTGCCGGGATTTGGATCGCATTGATCAACCCAATAGGGGAATAGCAAACGGTTGTGACTTTTGTCCCACAAGGCGATGTAGAAGTTCTCGGCGGGCAAGATTTGCTTCACTGCCTGGTGAATGCCGACGTAAAGAGCTTGAGTTTCTTCAGCTTGGTTGGCTAGCGTGGCGATCTCATAGAGGGCTTGTTGCAAATCTTGATCGTTTTTGCGAGTAGTGATATCTTGCAAAATTACCACGCCCCCCATGATGCGCCCATCGGGTAGGCGCACCGGTGAGTGCTGGCTCTGAATGGCGAGCCCTCCTTGATAAGGGCGCAGGCGAAAATCTGTTTCCCGTTCAACTTTTTCCCCCGATAAAGTGCGTTGGACCGCCGAGCGAATCGTTTCGTCCGGTATTTCGAGTAAGTTAAGGCTAAGCAAGGACTCAGCAGGCAACCCTATCATCTTCGCTAAGTGATCGTTGACCGCTTGGACAATTCCCCGTTCATTGAAGAAGAGAATGCCGGCAGGGGCGTTTTCAAAAATGGCTTGAAAAACAGACTGCCCGGCCAGTAGGCGTGCTTCAATCTGTTCGCGCTCACGTTGATGACGCCATTCCTCAACCGAGCGCTCAAGAATGTAAGGTAATTCATTAAAGTAATCAAAACGCTTGGGCAGATAATCATACGCCCCAGCTTTGATCATCTCCACCGCTTTTTGTTCGTCTCCGTAAGCGGTCTGGATGATCACCGGATAGGGTAACGGATGATCGTTTTGGGTTAAGAAAATCTTGCCTGTGCCATCTGGCAAATACAAATCGGTCAACAGCAAATCTGGGGTGTTCTCTGCTAACCAGCGTTGTGCTGCTGCAATGGTGTCCACCCAAACCATCTCGAACGAGGCGCGACGGACTTCTAAAGCACGGCGCAACAGTTCGACATGATCAGGGTCGTCTTCTACCAGTAAAAGAAGGATCGGCTTTCTCATGAAATTTCTCCCGCGTTTAAAAGGCGCAGAAAGATCTCCACGACACAGGGATCAAATTGCTGTCCGGCTTGACTTTCAATATAAGAACGTGCTGCTTCTTTTGTCCACGCAGGACGGTAAGGACGATTGGAGGTCAGCGCATCCCACACGTCAGCCACGGCAAAGATGCGCGCCTTCAAGGGAATCGCTTCCCCCCTTATTCCATATGGATAGCCGCTGCCGTCCCAGCGCTCATGGTGGTATAGGGGTATTTCCAAAGCCTCTTCCAAAATGCGGATTCCCTGCAGCATGTCCCGGGCGTAAAGCGGGTGTTGGCGCATGATTTCCCATTCATCTTGGGTCAGGCTGGTAGGTTTTAGCAGGATCGTGTCGGGGATGCGGATTTTGCCGATATCATGGAGCATTGCTCCTCGCCGAAAGATCTCCAGTTGTTTGCCATTCAAACCGAATGCGCTGGCCATTTTTAGACTGATTTCGACAACCCGTTGCGTATGGCCTTGCGTCTCCTTGTCGCGAATTTCCAGCGTGCGTGACCAAGCCTCCAAGGTGGCTTGATAAGCCTCCAGCAATTCCTGATGTTGATAACTTAACAGCTCGTACAAATGGACATTCTCCAAGGCGATAGCCGTTTGCATGGCGAGCGCTCTGGAGAAATCCTGCCACTCTTCATCGAACAAATCCGCTAGCGAGGAGAAAATCATTAAAATGCCAATGAATTTGCCATGTACGCATAGGGGCAGCAGGGCTACCCCTCTACAGGTTCCTACACCAGGCGGAAGGGCGGGAGGGGATGGAGGAACTGGGCTTAGAAACAGCGGTTGATTCTGTTCAACGGGTTCGTCGAGGTCAACCTGTAGCCACTCCCTCAGTTTATCGAGAGTGCAGTTGACGGTTTGGGGCATAGAAGCTCTCAGGTTCCACGCTGCCTCCTTTTCTTCGTATAATAAAAGACATGTGGCTTGGATTCCATTGAGCAGAAAGAGTTGCTCCAACAAAGCGTTGATCAAGGAGTCGCTCTCATGAAGGGAGGTGATGGCAAGGTCGATGTTGCGTAGGATGGTCATCTCTGCTAACTGACGTTGAAGATGATCTTTTGCCTGATAGAGGGCGTTCTGCATGGCGATTCGTTCGCTAATATCTCGCACGAAGGTGACCATCTTGCCGCCTTGCTCAGGCAGGTAAGTCACGCTCACTTCAACATCCACTGTGTTTCCTAGACGGTGACGATGAAGCGTCTGAAACAAAGCCGACCCCTTGCGCCGGATATTCTCGAGGGTAAGGGCGATTTGGGTGGGGGATTGCAACGCTTCGACATCCACAATGGATTTGCCGAGCAAGTCGTTGGGGGCATAGCCGAGCATTTCTGCATAGGCACGGTTTACTTCGAGGAATTTGCCCTCTGCATCGATGAGGATATATCCATCGCGGGTGCTTTGCAGGATGCTGTTGAGCAACGATTCGTGCTGGCGGAGTTTCTCCTCGGCGGCTTTTTTCTCTTGCAGCGCTCGCCACTGGTAATAAACACGATGGCATAAGTAAGGAAGACGTCGAAAACTCTCCGGGTTCTTGACGATGTAATCCATCG
>CAKZNJ010000186.1 GCA_937129505.1 uncultured Anaerolineae bacterium
CGACTGCTCTCTCCATATCACTTCGAAGGAGCACCAGCGACTGAGAAATCTTAGGGGCGGACAACGACCTTCGCCCTCCTCAGTAACCTTTTGGGAACGCAGCCAAGCGAAAGTAAAAAGGGTATCCGCAGCACAGAAGCAGCACAGTAGGATATAATTCTCCCCGCTGACGCTGAATTCTAGGACGCCACATGCACGAAGCGGTCATCAATCTGCACATGCACACTCCTTACTCGGATGGGTTCTACAGCCATGCTCAGATTGCCCGAGAAGCCCTGAAGAGCCATCTCGACGCGGTGATCGTCACCGATCACAACGTGCTGGTCAAGGGTGTAGAACGCTATGCGCAGGAAGGCGAACGGCGCGCCCTTCTATTGGTCGGCGAAGAGATTCACGACCAAGGACGGCAACCGCAAAAAAACCACTTATTAGTCCTCGGCGCCGATCGTGAGCTGGTTCAATATGCCTCCGAACCGCAACGCTTGATTGATGCTGCCCGACAAGCGGGGGGGTTAACCTTTCTGGCTCATCCTGACGATCCCCCTGGGCCTGCCGTCCGGCAACCTGACATCTCTTGGGTGGACTGGGGAGTGCGCGATTTCAACGGCATAGAGCTGTGGAATGGTTTTTCGGAGTTCAAAGGGCATCTCAAGAGCTTGTTGCATGCCCTTTTTTACGTGACCTTTCCCTCTTTGATTGCCGAAGGCCCCTTTCCCGCCACACTCCAACGGTGGGATAGCCTGCTTAGCCGGGGCAAGCCTGTGGTAGCCATTGGCGGATCGGATGCTCATGCTTTGCCCATTCGTCTCGGACCACTGCGCAAGACTATCTTCCCCTTTGAATTTCACTTTCGTTGTATCAACACGCACATTTTGTTACCTCAACCGTTAAGCGGCGAATTCGGCGTGGATCGCCAAGCGATCTATGCTGCGCTGGCAGGCGGGCAAGCCTTCATCGGTTACGATTTGCCTGCCTCAACGCGCGGGTTTCGCTTTCTCGCCTTGGGAAAAGGGGGCGAGGTCACGATGGGCAAGAAGATTTCAGTGGAGGGCGGAGTGACATTCAAGATTCGGCTGCCTTTTGCAACCCAATGCATTCTCCTGAAAGACGGCAAACCGATCAAAACCTGGTACAAACGCAATTTGTGTACCTTTCTAGCCAGCGAACCAGGCGTCTATCGGGTAGAAGTCTATATTCGCTTTTTAGGCAAGCGCCGTGGCTGGATTTTCTCCAACCCGATTTATGTCGTTTAGAATTGAGAATCCTTCTGCTCTTAGCGATTTCAAAGCCAGAATGGAGCGGCGCTCATTCTCAGCCTGAGGAAGGCAACATCTTCCATTTTGAAAGGTTTGTCTCTTATTAAGTATCCAGCTTAGGGCGATATTGCAGCGCCTCGGCAAGGTGATGCACTTGAATTGCTTCGCTCCCCTCTAGGTCAGCAATGGTACGGGCAACTTTCAGAACGCGGTGATAGGCACGGGCGGAGAGCTGCAGGCGAGTGGTGGCGGTGCGCATCAGGTTTTTTCCGGCTTCATCGAGGACACAAGTTTGGCGCACCTGTGCGGCGCTCATCTCGGCGTTGCAAGTGATCAGAGAGGGGAGCGGCGAATCTGCGGCTTGGGCAGCCAAGTTTTGAAAGCGTTGATGCTGACGATGGCGGGCTGCCTCAACCCGTTGTTGGATCACCGCCGAAGGTTCGCCCAAGCGCTCATCGCTCAATTTATCCACCTCCACCCGCGGCACTTCGACATGCAAGTCAATGCGATCCAAAAGCGGACCGGAGATGCGTTTCTGATAGCGGGTTACCATCACCGAGGAGCAGGTACAGGCTTTCTGTAAATCGCCATAGTAGCCGCAGGGGCAAGGATTCATCGCCGCCACCAGTTGAAAGTTGGCGGGGAAGGTCAGTGAACCTTGAGCGCGGCTGATGGTTACCATCTTATCTTCCAAAGGCTGGCGTAGAACTTCCAAAGTGCGCGGGCTGAACTCAGGCAACTCATCTAAAAAAAGCACCCCGCGATGCGCTAGGGAAATTTCGCCCGGGTGAGGCCAGTTCCCGCCGCCCACCAAGCCGGCATGACTGATCGTGTGGTGAGGGGCGCGAAAGGGACGGACGCGCACCAACGGAGCGTCAGTGGGCAGTTGATCCGCAACCGAATAGATACGCGTCACATCCAATGCTTCTTCGATCGTCAGGCGGGGCAGGATGCCAGGCAGGGCGCGCGCCAGCAGGGTTTTTCCGGCGCCTGGCGGCCCAATCATTAGCACATTGTGCCCCCCCGCCGCAGCAACCTCCAGAGCGCGTTTGACATGTTCTTGTCCTTTGATCTCCTGAAAATCGGTCTGTCCAACTGCGGGGAGGGATTGCAAGTCAATAGCGGGAAAGGGTTGCAGGGGCACTCGGTTGCACAGATGGGCAACCAGCTCGGCGAGGCTCTCAACCGCTAGCACTTCTATTTCTGGCACAAGGGCGGCTTCGGCAGCGTCACTGCGCGGCACATACATCCGCCGAAACCCTTGTTGACGGGCAAGGGCAGCCATGGGCAGCACTCCGCGCGTATGGCGAACCTTGCCATCCAGAGATAATTCACCTACCACGACAGCGTCTTGCACGCTCTCCAAGGGAATTTGACCATTGCAGGCAAGCACACCCAAAGCAATGGGCAGATCATAAGCCGGACCTTCTTTGCGCACCGTTGCGGGAGCAAGGTTAACGATCAAGCGGCCGCGGGGATAGCGCAAAGCGGCGTTCTTGATGGCTGCTTGAACCCGCTCGCGGCTCTCTTGGACAGCCGCATCGGGCAAACCGACAATGACCATGGCTGGCAAACCTCGAGCGGTGTCAACCTCGACTTCGACAATCACCCCCTCCAAACCGATCATGGCACAGGAATAAACACGAGCCAACATCTGTCACCCATCCATTGGTAAACGAGTTTGCTACTTCGAGGGAACGATCAAGGACCTTTCTCACCCCCGCCGGGGCAAATCCCACCGCACCCCTTTGATTATACACTCAAAACAACCCCCCTAAGCCGCTGGCAAGTATGGTTTCTGATGGATAACTTCCTCAAGTGGTTGCGTTGCCGTCAGCGGAGACGCGACCGCTTACGCCACGAGTGGACTGAGCAGGTTTGCTCAACGCCAAACCTGCTTGCCTCCAAAAGCCACCCATAGATTTGTTTGTCGCTTCAGCTGGGTTATCGAATCAACTGCTCCAGCACCTGCCGCGATTTCGCCTCGACCACGGCATGTTGGCTTTGACCGTGCGCGTCCATGGTGACCACGGCGGGGAAGTCCCTCACTTCGATCACCCAAAGGGCTTCTGGCACACCGAATTCCAGTTTATAGACTCCCAGCACGCGCTGCACCGATTGAGCGATCCAAGAGGCTGCCCCACCAATGGCATGGAAATAGACACCCGGCACTTCTTGACAGGCTTGCAAGGTCTTAGCACCCATGCCACCCTTGCCCACGACACCTTTGAGATTAAAATGGCGCATCACATCGCCCTGGTAGGGCTCTTCGCGCGAGCTGGTCGTCGGGCCGGCAGCCACAAAACGATAATCACCGGTCTCCAAACCTGCCACAACTGGGCCACAGTGGTAAATCACACCACCATTGAGCAGGGGCTTAAGCGCTTCATAGACCTCAAGGTCATCGCCCTGTGGGGGACGAGTCTTGGTAATAAAGGTTTCGAACAGCCATTTATGCACGGCATCTCGCCCG
>CAKZNJ010000187.1 GCA_937129505.1 uncultured Anaerolineae bacterium
CGGGCGGCAGGAGATTCGGACAGCATTTGCTCTATTTTTCACAAGCCCCACTTGCCCGCTTATCAATGCCTTCTTTCTTGTTGCTACACCCCACTTTGCCCCTTTTTTGCGCGCTGTGGTGCTTGTTCTGCCCCACTTTTTAAGGTGCTACCCCGTTTTGCGTACCCCCCTCCCTTTTTGAGCCATTTTTGCCCTTTTTTCAAGGGGGGGTGCGCAAAACCGTTTCTACATTTTCCATTATACCCCATTTTTCTATTTTGACAAGGGGCTTTTTTGCCCATTTTCTCCGCCCCGGCGCTGCCGAGGCAGGACAAACGCTTCGGCTAACGCCGCGCCGCAGGGTTGAAATGGCGCTACCTCTCGCCGGCGCCAGCCTGCCTGCGCGCAATCTGGGCAGCGGCGGCGATCAGCCCCAGCAAAACCCACATGTTCGGCAGGGCAAAGGAATCAAACGAAAAGGCTGCCACCGCCAAACTGAACAGCCCAAAGAG
Organism: uncultured Anaerolineae bacterium; assembly: GCA_937129505.1. Lineage (GTDB taxonomy): Bacteria > Chloroflexota > Anaerolineae > Anaerolineales > UBA4823 > NAK19. The sequence continues at coordinate 492 of CAKZNJ010000187.1, forward strand.
CGCCGCCGTCCCCCAAGTCCGCTGCTCGCCCTGCGGCGACAACCACAAAAACAAGGCGCAGCCCAAATGGGCGATCAGAAAAACCAGAAACCCCCCCATCCCCAGCAAGCCGTTTTCCGCCAATATCCGCAGATAGAGGTTCTTGGGGGTGATCAGGCGGTTGCGCCCTTCTTCGGGCGAGATGATGCGCAACAATTCGGGCGTCGGCGCCAGCGGCTCATCAGGAAGCATCTTCTCAAAAAAGAAGGCGTAGTTCCCTGGCCCAACCCCCAAAAAGGGATACGCCTGATAGGTGTTCAGGGCGGTTTCGCTGTAGGTCAGGCGGGCATTGAAACCGATATAGTATAAGAAGCGCTCAAAACTGGTATCCTGCGTTTCCAGCCAGTAAGTCCAGATGCGGGCGAAAAAATCGTTCTTACGTCCCACAAAAAACGTCATCCCAACGAAGAGCAGCAGAACGAGCGCTGCTTCCAGCGCCAGGCGCGCTCCCATCTTGAGCAGGGAAAAGCCGCGCTGGCTAAATTGACGCAGGCGGAACAAAATCAGCGCCGCCAGAGCCAGCACCGCCAGATTGACATAGCCGGCGCGCGAAAAGGTAAAGGCAATGAGCATCACCGCCCAAGCCAGCAGCAGCCATTCCACGGTCACCCGCCGCCAGCGCCACGCAAAGAGGGAGCTGTTGTTTACGATTGCCGCCAACAGCCAGGGGATCAGCAGAAGGTTGATCTGTTCGGCAAACCAATTTGGCTCATAGGTGGCGCCGGAAATGCGCGTGGGGAAGAGCTTGCGCAAGGAAAAGGCTTTCTGAATTTGGTTGAGCAGGTTGAAGTAAGCGCTGTTGAAATGCAGGATATAGAGCGTCTGCAACGAGCCCCAGACGAAGGCAAAGCTAAAGCCAACTGTCATCCAACGCAGGGCGGAGCGCAGTTCGGCGGGCGATTCGGGCATTATCGCCACGGTCAAATAAAAGGACAAGCCGATTGCCAAGGTAATCAGGGCGCGCAGGACACGGTCGGTCACTGAGACTCCCAAGACGGGTTCGATGCCCAGCAAGAAGGATGCGGCAGCGCTGATGAGGACTGCCAGCGTAAAGGGAAGAAGGGTCAGCAGGGTGCGCGGCAGGGGGCGGCTGAAGAGCCGCGGCAGAGTTGCCAACGGCAGAAGCAAAAGCAAAGGATAGAGGGAGAGCGGACGCACCAGCGTTCCGCCCCCCAAACCCGAGGGGAAGAAGCGGAAGCTGGTGATCGGCAGGAAGAGCCAAAACGCAATCCACGCCAGCCGTTGCAAGATGAGCAGGAAGGAGCGCAGTTTCATCTACCCCCCTCTTGTCTCCCGCCGCCATTGGAGAACCGCCGAGCCGACCAACAGCCCAACCAACAGGGTGGAAACACCCCCGACCAAGGCGGCGAGAGGTTCAGTGCGCAGGGGGCGCGGGGCTTTGATTTCGGCGTTCAGTTCATCCACGCCGAGGTAAAGCGAAAGATACCACGAAGCGGCGGCGAGGTCGTTGTATTGGGTGGTGAGCTCACTCAAGCGCGCTTCCAGCGACGGCATTCCCGCTTGCAGGAGCTCCCGCTCGGTTTCCACGCTCGCCAACGCTGCTTCGACCCACGGTTGATAGGCGATCGCCGGTGCGTCCTCGGCAGGGAGGGAAGCCAGCAGGGGGTTTTCAGCCGCTGGTGACTGATCGAGGCGCAGGGCGATCTCCAGCAAGCGCCACCGCTGTAAAGGAGGGAGGCGCTGCTCAGCCAGGTTCGCCTCGCTCCACGGTTGCCAGCCTTGCAAGACCGCCACCATCGCTTGCAGTTCGATCAATCGCTGCTCGGTGGCTACCTTTGCCTGAGCGATGGCTTGCAGCTCGGCGTGCACCTGCTTTAGCTGATGGGTGAGCTGAGCAATCCGCTCCATCTCTTCGAGGACGACCGCCTTCCAAACCGTTACCAGTTGGGCAGCGCGCTGGGGGTTCGGGTCTTCAGCCACCAAGTGCCACACCCCGGCGTTGCGCCAATAGACATGCAGGCGCTGGCGCAGATCGGCAGGGGTTTGCGATTGCCAGAAGGAGTCCTGTTGGCTGAGGCGCTCTTGCACGAGGGTGAGCAGGTAGTCGGAGAGGATAAGGGCTTGCAGTTGACCCATCTCCCAGTTCTTGTAATCATCCACATTGCGAAAGATGGCATCGGATTGATAGAAGACGCCCAAATCTGCTTCGGCGCGATAAGGGGCTGGCAGGAGGTTGGCGGCCAGCCAGCCGACGGCACTGCCGATGAGAAAGAGGGCAAGGAAGAGGTACCAGCGGTGGGCGAGAGCGAAGAATTCCTCCCGCCATGAGAACTCAGGGGAAAGCGAAGCGTTCATGAGTTGGATTTTACTTGATAACTGCCCCGAATAAGGCTTGATTTCTAGGGTTTGTCAAAAAGAAGGTCGCTTTCTTCCGTGGGGTGTCGAACGAGGTCACTCCGCATGTCATGTCGAACGCAGTAAATTCACGTGTCCTGTCGAACGAAGTGAGCAACGGTGATAAAAGTCAAGAGGGATGGGAAGGTTTCCAAGCTTGATGGTCTCGCATCATGGCATTGAGGAGGGTGAGTAATTTCCGCATACAAGCGACCATCGCCACTTTGAATTGCTTCCCCGAACTGAGCAAACGCTGGTAAAAGTCTCGGATCACGGGATTGAAGCGAATGGCAGACAGCGTTGCCATGTACAAGGCACTGCGCAGGCTGCTGCGCCCGTGGCGGATACAACGCTTGCCCCGCAGCTTGCCGCTGTCGTGGGCGAAGGGTGCTACTAGGTGAGCCGTCGCTATCGCTCCTTCGGAATGACACTCCCTATGTTCCTAATCTCGAACTGACGTTAAGAATATCCCCAAAGGAAAGCCCCCCTGTTTCCATATGATTGCCCTCGGTCGTGGCGGTTGGAAAGGAACCTACATCATGGCTGGGTAGTAGGTTCGGCAGCGCCTTGGGGGCGTTGTGCCCGCACATACCAGCGCAGCATGTTCAAAAAGCGGTCTGTCGGATCAAAGAGAGGCCCGATGCGGACGTTTTGGATGGAGTCATCGACCGCATAGTTATAAACGGGGTAAAACAGCGGCAATGCCGGCAGTTCGCTCAAGAAACGCACTTGAAAATTGCGATACAAGCGCGCGCGTTCCCCCCAATCGGTGGTAATGCGTGCCTTTTCTAGGTATTCGCTCGCCAAACGGTCATCCCATTGGGAATAGTTCTGCCCTTCGGCAATCTGAGCTTGATCCCAAAAGGGATAGGGATCGGGATCTGGGGAGCGGGTAAAGTTCAATTCCACTAAAGCCGCATGATAACTGCGTGGTTCTAAATATTGGCTCATTAAGGTCTCAAATGGCACGCCTTTGAGGGTTACCTTCACACCCAAATTCGCCCAGCTTTGTCTCACCATCTCAGCCATCTCGGCAAATTCAGGAGTTTCCGGATAGACTAGCTCAAAACTCAAAGTCACCCCATCCTTGGCACGTGCTTCCCCACCCTCCGCCGGAAAGGTGTAACCGGCTTTCTTGATCAGCTCCAACGCCGCTTCGGGGTTGTAGGCAATGCGTTCTGTCTCTTCGTAGTATGCCCATGTGCCGGGCAAAATCACACTGTCGGCGATGATCGCCTGACCTCCCCATAATTGATCTACCATGCGCTGGCGGTTTAATCCCATCAACAAGGCGCGGCGAATCGTAGCATCTTGAAAGAATGGTAAATCAGGATGATCTAGATTGAGGAAAAGGATCGTCAAGGCAGGTAAGCGCGCAGAGTATAGATTCAAGCCTACCTCGGCGAGCACATCCTTCAGAATCGCCTCATCCACGCGGCTGATACCGAGAACCTCCTTGGCACGATAGGCGCTGAGTGCAGCATTGGTGTCCGGGTAATAACGAAAGATCACCTCGTCAATGTAAGGTCGCCCGAGGTAATACGACTCGAAGGCTTGCAATGAAACGCCGACTATCTGACCTTCTTCGCTGAGAAAGCGTTGAAAGCGAAAGGGTCCACTACCGATTGGCTGTAAATTGAACGGGGCACTCTCCATTGCCTCTACACTCGTCCCTCCCAAGAGGTGTTTGGGGAGAATGCCAAAGGTCAGATAATCTAAAAAAGGGGCAAATGCGGCTGGCAGGCGAAATTGCAAGGTTTTGTCATCCAGAGGCAGCACCTGAATTTGGCGCCACATCTCTTTGATATCGTTCGGGAGGGGAGAGGCTTCGCTGCGCAGGGCATCGACCGTGAAAATGACATCATCACTGGTAACCGGTGCTCCATCATGCCAAATGGCTTGCGGGCGAATGGAGAAATTGTAGGTTTTCCCATCGGCAGATACTCCCCATGACTCGGCAAGGTCTGGCTGGGGCAAACCGCGCTCATCGAACTGGATCAAGCCTGAGTACAACAAGCGGTTGACATCTCGGTCAGCCGCATTGGTGTAATCCAAGACCGGATTGAGTCGTCCGAGACGGCCGATCAGCGCTTCACTATATATTCCACCGCTGATCGGTTGCAATCCCCCGCCGATCGCTTGCGGCGAAGTGGGTTGCTGACTCCAAAGCAACAGGGCGATGGCGATCAGGGAGAGCCCCAGCAGGATCAATTGCCAACGGAAGGATTTCATGGAAGAGAACGTGAGAGTCTCCTCGCTGTGGAGAGGACTCTAAGCCCAGATTGGTTGAAACAGGCGTTATCCTGCCACCATGACTGTGGCAATAGCGAGCAAAACAAAGATCACACTCAAGACGATGGTCAGGCGAAAGAGGGTTTTCTCCACTCCCCGCCGAGCGGTAAAAAAGCCACCGCTATCGCCGCCGCTCAATCCCCCCAACCCTGCCCCTTTGCTTTGCAAGATCACGCTCGCGATCAGGGCGATCGACACAATGATTAAAGCGACATCTAAATATCGTTCCACACAAGCCTCCGTAGAATGAAAGGTGCACTCCAAGAGCACCGCTCTTAGCTAAAAACAGGACATTGTTTTCCTGTCAGGTTGGTGATTATACCTTAAGATAGGACGCCCCTGATTAAGGATTGCTGATAATTCGCCCTAGAAATCAAGCAGCTTGATCCATGCCGCGCAATGCTCGTCCAATTCTAAGAGAAGCACGGGAGAATGCCCATCTTACCAGATCGTACTTATTTTCGACCCCCTTAACCTTCTGCAAGTAGTTTATAAAACCAAGCAGGTTCGAGAGATCAAGTTTTTGTTCCTGACTTTCTAGACTGCGAAGATATTTGTACCAGTACATGGGCAAATTACCCAAAAAGGTTGGCTGCCTGGAAATTGTGCGGAAAAGTTTTTCATCAGTTCTAGATGTCTTGATTTTACTAAGGGCGCTTAATACTTCATCTGGAATTGGGGCATTGAATCGATCTCTCAGGTAGGATAACGCAAGGCGCAAAGGTACGATAAAACGCTTGTCCTCTGCTTGATTAACTAAGCGATCCCAATTAATTTTTAATTGAGCTCGGCTGAGAATATAAAAAGCGTCTGGTATCCACCGAATTGAAGAAGATATATCCCATTGACCGCCATGAACACAGACGTGTAATAGCATATTTGTCGCATCTAAGGTTAGGGTCGTAACATTTAGAAGGGAAATAGGGGTAGAGACATCCCAGTAAGTAACATCAGAATCCTTCTCTGTGGATAGCGAAAAAACATGCCAGTGTAAATCAATCGACTGTCCTGAGGGATTGACAAATCCCCAAGCGTGGCGATACACCATTCGTTCTTTGTTGAAATCTTTCCAGTGAAATTGCATAGGCTTCCACCCCAGTTGAAGCAGCAATTCGATAGCCTCATCCTTCTTGTTGGTTGGCACCAAAATATCAAGATCATTCATCGGCCGAACGCCAAAATCTTGGTAATAGTTCACTATTAACGGCGCTCCTTTGAGGATCATCGTCTGGATTTGGGCTTGATGAAAGTTGTCAATTATCGTCGCTGCACTACGAAACAAAGCCTGGTTTTTATACCAAGTCAAGCGGTAGATCCCCTTTAGTTTTCCCATCCAAGGATCTTCAACCCCCAGGGTTTGAAGGTTTTTATATACCAGAGGCAGTAAGCGATAGCTGCCGATGTCGATATCTTTTTCTAGATCCGTTTGTCCTTTCCATTCTCGCCAAGCTGAAAGAGCGACTTGATCTGGGAGAATAGCGGACTGCAAGAGTAGTTCCTGAGTGGTGGTCGGAAACATTATTTCTTCTCAGCTCCTATAATCATTGGTGTTGGTTGGGCTCTTGGACATTTTTCTTCGAATAACTTTCCGTCCTGAAGGGAGTACACACAATCTGCCAGTGAAGCCAGCCCATAATCATGGGTAATGACCAAGATCGCAAGACGAGCGTCATTGCTGTCAAACATCGAAGTCATTCCCTCAGCCAGATTGCCAATTAAAGTTTGAACAGCTTTTTGGTCAAGGTGGTTCGTTGGTTCATCCAAAATGAGTAATTTTGGTTTCCGGAGAAGAACGCGCGTCAAGGCAATCAATTGACGTTGCCCACCAGATAACATAACTCCTCGCTCACCTATCCAAGACTGATATCCTTCGGCTAAAGACTCAATGAACTCATGAGCTGCCGTGAGCCGTGCCACGCTATGAACAAATTGTTTTTCGGCGTGGGGAAAGCCGTAGGTGATGTTATCCCAAATGGTTCCTTCGAATAACCAGGTTTCTTGTAAAAGAACGCCGATCTGTCTTCGTAAATAGGGGATATCTAGCTCGGTGTAAGGTACTTCATCGGCGAAAAGCATTCCCTCTTGAGGTTGGTACAACCCAAGCAATAGATTGACAATTGTTGTTTTCCCTGACCCATTGGGGCCGGTGATGGCAGTGGTGAGACCGCGGCGAAGATTCAGACTAATGCCTTTTAATATCAAGGAACCCGGTGTATATTCAAACTTAACTTGGTGGAGAGAAAAAGCAGCTGAGACGTCATAACGGCGTTTTCCTTGATACGGTTCGGCGGGGGCGCTGTGGAAGAAAACGCCTAGTGTTTGCAAGGCTTGGTATCCATCTGTCAGGGTGGGGAGGGCGGAGAACGCATCTTGGATGTATCGTCTCAACGCAATCAAGATCACATTATAGGCGAGCAAGTTTGAGAGCGATAGTTGACGGGTAAGTACCTGTGTTCCGCCTATCAAAAGGAATACACCAATTAAAATTAGCAGCATTGAATTGAGAAAAGCCAGATGAATTGTTTGTTGACGGGAGTATATAAAAGAGGTCTGCTTCAACCGTTCTATGAACTCCGCTTGTAGTTTTTTCTCCTGATCTTCGGCTGTTTGGAGACGGATGAGCATAAATCTAGAAATAAAAGAGAGCAAAGAGCGGCTGTAAGACTTAAAAGCATTGTTGCGATACAGTACCTGATGACTCAGCGGACGGAGAATAAGGTAGTTTGCTATCAGAAAAAGGGGTGTAGAAATCGCTAAATATAACGAGAGTACAGGACTCAACAAAAATAAAATTACAGTAGCTCCACTGCCGATGATCACTGCAGGCAGAATCTGTCCGAGTAAGACTTCATAAAATTTTTGTAACCTTTCCGTATCGGTCAGGATGGTCGCATGAATAGATGCGCTACCTTGACGCGCAAAAAAGGCGATCGATCGGGAACACAGGAAATCAATAAACTCTGTCCGCAAATGAGCAATAGCATTCACCGCAAAACGGATGCTCAACAGGCGAGAGAAAAAGAAACCCAAACTGATCGTTGTACCCACCATTACCATGCGAAAGGTAGAGAGAAGCACTTCCTGACCAGAGGATTGATCAATTTCGTTAAAAACGAACAAAATGAGGGCGATGCTGATTATTTGAGCTAATGTCAACCCCAAGATAACTAGGAGCTTTATTGGGCTTAATCGACTCCACTGCCACATTTGCCTTAAGATCGATCGATGGCTCATCAAACCAACCAATGTGAAAGATCACGACCGATTAAATCCTGTAAACTAAGGATGTCATCCCGATACTCTTGAATCAGGTAGTAGCGTATTTCAGGATCGAGCGGGGGAGGTTTTTTGGAGTTTATCTGGACAAGATTTTTCATAATTTTCTCTCGAATGGAGGCAGGAATCAAGGGCTTAAGCCATGTCTTTAGCGACGATTGTCCGGTCAATAGCTTATGCAGTTGTCTGGAACGCCAAAGTTTCGTTACGTTAGCATATTCAATTTGTGGAATATATGAGGTATTCACTCCCAAATAATCCAAAGTGTCTTGTAATACGATTTTTGGGGTATTCTTCCAGTCGTCGTATAGATAAATACGAATCTGTTCTTTACAGAAGTGATTGTAAAATGGTCGCAGAAGTCGAAAATAATAGCCATTTGCTTTGTATCTCCAGGCCCACCCCCAATTCATTTCGATTCGCGATTTTTCGGCGCTGAGAGCTTGTTGAAAAGTTAGATTCTCTCTACCTTGGCTGACAAGTTGTTGATACTTTGAGTAAGCGCGGTCGGCTGGGTGTCTGAGAATGGCAATTAACTTAACCTCAGGGATAAGGTGGTAGATCTTGGGGGCGGCAATATCGCTCATGTTGAGGTAACCAACCGAGGCTTCTCCTCGTGCACCAAATTGACTAGCCTCCTTAAATAGATCAAGATAATCATGCATGTGATGAACGGTTCTTAATAAATCTATCTGATCACCTGGCCCTTTAAAAAATCCCCGGGGTTTTCCTTCCAAAGCAAAAAAAGTGGGTTCCTTGATTGGACTCATAAAAACCTCAGGGTGTTTACTTAGGGTTTTGTAAAAGCTGGTAGTCCCACTTTTTGCAGCACCGATTACTAGAAAATTTGGCAGAACCAATTCCTCAATTCTCCTTTGCTCGGTGTAATTTATTGCGCTCTAATTTCTCTCTGATCACTTGTAGATATTCTATTTCTGCGACTTCTTTTTTTCGCAGGGTTAAGTTCATCCCGTGGACGCGGCGGCGCAAAAATGTTTCGTTACTGAAGAACATCCGTAAATTTGATTCCTGAGCGCGAGAATACCATTCGACAAATTCTGCGACCGACCAGCGTAGATCGAACCAACCTACCTTCAGAAAAGCTTCTCGGCGGATGAGCATTGTTCCGATATAAGGCGCGCGAAGCGTCTCTCCTACAAAACGCGCTGGGCGAATCTGTTCTCCATAAGTTATCGATCCAAACTGTTCCACTTGCCCAAAAACAACTTCTATCTCTACTAAATTTTCTAAGACTTCGATTTGAGCCGCAAGTTTATTGGGCAGCCAGAGATCATCTGCATCGATAAAAGCAAGTAATTGTCCAGACGACTGAGCAACGCCAAAATTTCTTGCCGCGCCTGCCCCTTGATGAGGGCGTAGATAATATTGCACAGGATATGATTTGGCGATTTCGGCGGTTCGGTCAGTCGAACCGTCATCAACTACGGTCACCTCATCGGGTTGTACACTCTGATTAAGAACGCTCTCAATAGCTTCGCCTAAATAAAGAGCGCCGTTATACACTGGGATAATTACACTAACTGAAAAGGGCTTTTGGGTCAGCATACTTATGCAGTCAGGATAGTTTGTTTTGCTTTCTATAAACCGATTGACGGACGATTTGCAAGATTTCTTCTCGATAGAGGGTTGTTTTTGTAGAAAGGTTGGATTGATGAATTCGCTTATATACAAGTGCTTTTGGCACAATCTCATAAGGTATGAAATGATCTCGCCCTCGTGCGAACCAATCAGAATCACAGCCTATTTGAAGATGCGGGTCAAAGCCCCCGATTTTCTTAAAAACTGTTTTGCGGGCTAACAACGCACTAGGAGTCTGCCCGAGGTGTGTTTGGGCAAGGTAGGTCTTCGGGAAACCCGCCCTTAAGCTCTGTCCTTTTTCAATAAACATCTTCAATTCGCAGATTGCGTATTGTGCATCGGGATGGTTTTGCAAACAATGAAGCTGGAGTTCATTTTTTCTAGGATGCCAAAGGTCGTCGTG
>CAKZNJ010000188.1 GCA_937129505.1 uncultured Anaerolineae bacterium
CGACCAGCACCATCTAACGGCGAGCGTCGCTGTTACAGAATATCCTGGCCATGCAATAGAGATCGCGTTCGACAAGTCAGCTCAATATGACGTCGTAATTGCAACGGGTGGAGATGGCACATCAAATGAAGTGATTAACGGACTTATGAAAGCAAAGAACCAAGGTTGCAATGACCTTCCCGCCTTGGGCGTCTTAAGCGTAGGCCGGGGAAATGATTTTGCCTATGGAATCGGTGTGCCGAAAGGGCTCGAAAAAGGATTCCAACTTCTAATCAATCCCAATATTCATGAAATCGATCTCGGCTGCATCCGAGGAGGAGACTATCCCGAAGGTAGATACTTCGGAAACGGCGTAGGAATCGGGTTTGATGCTGTTGTCGGTTTTGTTGCCGCTCGTAGCCGTCTGACAGGATTTTTATCCTATATCGTTGCTGCACTCAAGACCGCCTTTATTTATTTTAAAGCTCCACTTTTGGAGATTGATTACGGAGACCATACCTGCAAGATTTCTGCCTTGATGGTCTCGGTCATGAATGGAAAGAGGATGGGTGGCGGCTTTATGATGGCCCCCGACTCCCTTAATGATGATGGTTTATTCGATGTGTGTATCGCTAGGGAAGTCTCGAAAGCACAAATCTTTGCCTTAATTCCTCACTTTATTCGTGGATCGCAGTTTTCACAGCCAAGTGTCTCCCTAGAGCGCACCAGTCAATTAGAGGTCACTGCTCTCAAGGGGTCGTTACCCATCCACGCTGACGGCGAAACGATTTGCACCGAAGGCAAGTCTGTATCAATCCAAATGTTCCCAAAAGCTCTAACCACCATTGGGCAAAAATGATTCCACCTATTGTTACCCTCCCGATAACTCGTCTCATCAATTTTCTGATAAAACAGGGGAGTACCCTTGCTTTTGATTTGGATGCAAGCGATCTCAATAAAGTGCCCAGAAAAGGTCCTTTGATTATCGCTGCTAATCATGTTAATTTCCTTGAAGTTCCCGTTGTATATTCCCAT
>CAKZNJ010000189.1 GCA_937129505.1 uncultured Anaerolineae bacterium
GGATGTGGTAGCTGCTCTTCTCCCTGACCCGGCAAAATTAGGCCCTTTGATGAGCGGTAAAACATGTGTGGGAACCTGGATCAAAGGTTGGAAAGAAGGGCGTCAACGGCAAGTTTATCTGTATCAATCTACCGATAATCAGGAAACGATGAGTAAGTACGGGGTTCAAGCGGTCTCGTGGCAAACCGCTGTTGGGCCGGTCATCACCCTGGAATTGCTGGCAAGGGGTATCTGGCACGGAGAAGGAGTCTTCGGGCCGGAAGCTTTTGACCCCGACCCGTTCCTAGAATTGATGCCCAACTACGATTTCCCCTATGGGATGATCGAGATGTAATCGGGGGGTATTCGATATCAATCTCTTCGGCGTTGGCTTACCCTTTCATCGGTCAGGCTGCTTTTCGCTAGGAGGAAATACTAACTAGCTCTTCAAACAGATAAATCGTACTGCGAACACCGCTGCGAAATTGGGAGAGAGAATAACTTTCATTGGTGCTGTGAGCGTTGTCCTGTGGCAGCCCGAAACCGGTCAGCAGGATCTGAGGGTGAACAGTCTCTTGTAAGACGTTCAAAATTGGTATGGATCCCCCACCCCGCACAAAACGGGGTGGGGCAGAGAAACCACGCTGGATAGCATGTTGCCCGGCCTTGATGATTGGTGCGTCTAAATCAACGCTGGCTGGATATGCCTTGCCCCGCAGGATGACTTCCATAGTCACAGTAGGCGGTGCTTGTTGTCTGAGAAAATCCTCCACCAATCTGCCAATAATCAGTGGGTCTTGGTCTGGCACAAGGCGGAAGCTTAGCTTCGCCCGAACGCTTGCAGGGATAACGGTCTTGATCCCCTCTCCGCAATAGCCTCCACAAACGCCATGTACCTCAAACGTTGGGCGGGCGCTGATTCGCGCTTTAAGGGGGTATCCCTCTTCTCCCGCCAAGGCAGGCGCTCCCGTAATGGCTAAACCCATTTCCTCCGTAACGGGTAAATCTGCTAGAAAAGCTTGTTCTCGCTCGCTCATGGGATGAACGGCGTCATAAAAACCCGGCACGAGGATGCGTCGACTCTTGCCATCCTGAATTGAAGCCAAGAGCCGCACGAGGACGTTCAAGGGGTTTTCTACCCCGCCACCATAAGTGCCCGAATGGAGTTCATGGCTTGGTCCCCTTAGGCTCACCTCAAGGGAACAATTGCCGCGTGTCCCATACATAATCAGCGGCACTTGGGGATGTAAAGCATCCATATCTGCAATCAGAATGCCATTACAACTTAAACGCTGACGGTTTTCCTGCAAAAAGGTAGGTAAGTGTGCACTGAGCGCTTCTTCTTCTCCCTCCAATAGCACTTTGAGGTTTATGGGGCTGCTGCTGCTGCTTTGCAACCATGCTTCTATGGCGCAGAGAACTGCCCAAAATTGCCCTTTATTATCGCTTGCACCCCGCCCGTAAATCCGATCGCCAACGATCTTCGGTTGGAAGGGCGGGGTTTCCCATTGGTCGCTGGAGTCCACAGGGACAACGTCATAATGACCGTAGATCAACAAGGTAAAAGCCTTTGGGTCTGTTCCCTTCCATTCACCGTAGATAAAAGGCGGAGCATCTCGGAGGGAAATCACTTCAGCGTTCTGCAACCCGATGCATTCCATTTCTTCTCGTAGCCAGGCGGCGCACTGTTGAAAAGCTGCTTGGCGATTGTGATACTCCGCCGAGATGGTGGGGAAACGAACCAGTTGGGATAATTTTTCAATGGCTTGGTCTTGATGATCTTGGAAATATTGCCAAGCTAAAGTTGAATTGGGCGTTTTCATTGTTAAGTCTTCCTAAGCGGGGAGCGGCTCGGCAGTTTTGGTTGCTTCACGCCCCAAGGGATATTTCATTAACCACCAACTGCTCAAGAGAATCGAGAGTATGGGGGTGATGCCGATCAGAAAGCGAATCCCCCAGATGGCGGTGGCACTTTGGGCAGCCGCCCCAGCGACATAGCCGGTTATGGAGAAAACCGTGGCGAAGAAAACACCTTGGAGAGAAAAGGCAGCCTTGACGATGCCGCCATTCATCCCGAAGAAAATTCCCTCCCGTCGCAGTCCATGTTTGCGGGCGTCGTCGTCGATGATTTCCGATAGCATCGGTAAGGGCAAAATCATGTACCCGGCTAAGCCAGGGGCGACCATCATTGTCCCTAATAATCCGCTGTAAAAGTCGGTGGCAAAAGTCATCACCAATAGACCGGGTACGAAAATGGCGTTGGCTAGCAACCACGATTTGCGATAGCCCAGCCTTGGGACAATTTTTTGCCAAAGGAGCAACAGGGGGACGCAGAGGATAAACGCTGTTCCGAGTAAGATCGCCTCCTGATCCCCAGCCCCCAGGGTGACCCCAAAGACTTGGCTTTTCCCTTGGATTCCTAGGGCATACTTGCGCCAGAAAGGTAAAGTCGCTCCTAAAATCAGGAAGACATATTCTTTCATAAGGTTAAAGCCAACGAAATAGCGAAAGGCTCGGCTGCCCAAAACAATTTTTAGCGATTCGATGATGCCCGGCACAACTTCGTCTTCAGGTACCGGCTTTTCGCGCACGTAAATGACGGTGATCAGATAGCCAATGGCAATCAAAGCCCCGATGATTGCCCCCATCCAGACGAATCCGACTGTCTCTGACAGGATCGGGGCAGCAATATAGGACAAGAGCAAGCCGATGACCGCTAGTGCTTCCCGCCACGTGGATAGATCGACCCGATCCTTGATGGTCGGGGCAACGTGCGGAAAGAGGGAATTGTAGGCGATGATGGTGATGGTATAGAGCGTATCGAAGATAAAGAGCAAGATGAAGAAGTAAGCCGCCATCGCCCAAGGGTTATGGGTGGGTGGCGTCCATAGGAAGAAAAACGACAAGCCGAGGGGAATGGCTCCAAATAA
>CAKZNJ010000190.1 GCA_937129505.1 uncultured Anaerolineae bacterium
ATAAATGACTAGACCCACATTCGGCGATGTGGCGCGAGGGATGAAAACGAAATTTCCTTTTTCTGCGCTCACTTCGATTTGTTCATCCGCTTGCAAGGCAGAGAGCGCCTCGGGCATGGCAGGCAAGGGGTTATTTGCCCAGAAAACGAAAGCGAGGCTTGCCAGAAGCAGTACGCCGCTTACGCTCAACAACCCAATTCTTAGCCACTTAAGCATGGGAAGTCTCCGCCTTGGCTCGTTCGGTGCGCCCTGGGTGAATAATCCGCCGGTAGGTGAATGTCAGCGTCCAAACCATCAAGAGAGCGGTAAAGACACCCGGCGCCCAGACTCCAATGTTCTGAATCAGAAAACCGCCCAAGGTCGGGGCGACCACGCGGCTCATCGCTTCCAATGAAGCAGCTAAGCCGAGAATACCGCCCACTTCTTCGCGGCTGACCGCTTTGCTGATGGCGCTTTGAATCACCGTGTTAAGAATCCCTCCTGAAACCGCAAGGGGTAACAGCAGAACCAAAAGGGCGCTTAGGTTGCGCGTAAACGCCCAGCCGAGCAAAGAACCGCCCATGACCCACAAGGCGCTGATCAGTAAAGCGTTTTCGCGAAAGCGGCGGGTAAGAACCCCAATCAGCCCACCCTGCGTGATCACTGCTAAGATGCCGACATAAGCCAAAACAAACCCTGTGGTCTGTGCTTGCAAGCCGATGGCTTGGGCGAAGAGCGCGAACACGGTTTGAAAGGTCGCAAAGGCTAAGCCGAAGAACAAGCGCACATGTAAGAGCGGCCCGACTTTTGGGCGTTGCAGGGCTTGGAGCAAGGCAGTAAGGGTAAAGGGCGGCTTGGGTTGTTGAGCTAGTGCTTCTCGCCGCTCGTTGGAAAGGGACTCAGGTAAGAAAAAGAAAATCTGGGTTAGGTTGAACAAGGCAATAGCAGCCGCAGCAAAAGCCGGTACGTTGTATCCAAATTGGCTTAGGGCACCCCCTGCCGCCGGTCCGATAATGAAACCCAGACCAAAGGCAGCGCCGATTAATCCCAAACCACGCGCCCGATTTTGTTCATCTGTCACATCCGCAATGTACGCTTGGGCAACGCTGATATTACCGCCGGTCAAGCCATCTAAAACGCGGCTGAGAAAGAGCACCCCGATAATGAAAAAGTTGACTTGCTCGGAGGCGATCAAAGCAGCGATGCCTCGTCCGATGGGTTCGGCGAGAGCGAGCAAGAGAAAGCCGACCAATGTCCCGAATACGGAAAGCAGCAAGATAGGGCGGCGGCCATAGCGATCGGACAAACGCCCGAGCAATGGTGCGCCAATCAACTGGGCGGCAGCATAAGAAGCCACCAGGAAGCCGACCACCACCGGGGTGGCGCCATAGGCTTCGGCATAATATGGCAAAAGAGGTAAGATCAACCCAAAGCCCAAAAGATCAACAAAGACGATCACGAAAATGGTCAATAAGCGGCTGTTTTTCAAGAGTCCACCTCAGGAGCAGAAGAATTGGGGATCGGCAAGAGGGAACGAAGGGTAGCAAGCGCTTTGAGTTTTCGGATCAGACCACTGAAGATCAGGCTGTGGATGGGGTAAAGGAGATACCAGTACGTCAATCCTGAAAGCCCCTTGGGAGCAAAAAAGGCGGTTTGCACCAAGCGCGTCTGCCCTTCCCCATAGGGCAATGCTTCAAATTGGAGCCAGGCTTTACCGGGCAGTTTCATTTCTGCCCGCAGTAAAAGGCGCCGATTTTCTTCGACTGCCTCAACCCGCCAGAAGTCAATGGCGTCGCCGATCCGCACACTTTGGGGATCACGGCGGCCGCGGCGCAAGCCAACGCCGCCGATCAATCGGTCAATGGCACCGCGCGCCTGCCAGAGAATGTTCAAGTACAACCAGCCGGTCTCGCCGCCCAAGCGGGTAAAAGTGCGGAAGGTCTGGGCAGGAGGGGCGGCGACGATCTCCTGACGGCGTTCGAGGATCATCCCTTCCTGAGTGGTAAGCAACACGGGGATAACATCGCCTTGCGTGGTGGAGAGCGCATCGCTCCAAGACGTCTCGATCCGTTGGGCATCCAGCTCAGCGAGGGCAAGCGCCAGCGCGCCCTGATAGTCTAAGGGCTGAATGGAGGGGAATAATTGCTTTGCCAAAGGCTGACGGACGATCACCTCATTGCGTAAGCCGTCAATCAAAGGGCGGGCTAAGGAAGCGGGGATGGGAGTGACTAAGTGAACCCAATAGGACGAAAGACGAGGAGTTAGCAAAGGCACAGGAAGCAACCAGCGCTTCAAGCCGCGCGCTGCCGCATAACCGAGCATCATTTCACCGTACGTCAGGACATCCGCTCCGCCAATTTCGATGATGCGATTGGCACTTTGCGGTGTTTGCAGCGCGGCAATCAGGTAAGCGATCACATCGCTGATCGCAATCGGCTGAACGCGTTGATAAACCCAACGGGGACAAATCATCACCGGGATACGCTCGGTCAGATAGCGAATCATCTCAAAGGAGATGCTTCCGGAACCGACCACAATGGCCGCGCGAAATTCCGTCACTGCGATTCCAGATTGACGGATCGTCTCGCCGGTCTGCTGACGCGAGCGCAGATGTTTGGAGAGGTTAGTAGTCGGGTCGCCTAAACCGCCCAAGTAGATAATTCTTTCAACGCTTGCCTGCCGAGCCGCGGCGGCAAAATTTTGCGCCGCTTGAAGGTCGCGCTGATCGAAGTCGGGGTTTGCCGTCATGCTATGCACCAGATAATACGCCACAGTCACACCTTCCAGTGCCGCTGGAAGGGTTTCTGGACGCAAGATGTCTCCTTCGATGACCTCAACTTGGGAGAGCCAAGGTCTTCCCTGAAGGCGCTGTCGGTCGCGCACCAGCACACGGACGCGATATCCCGCTCTCAGCAGAGCCGGCACCAACCGACCGCCAATATAGCCTGTCGCCCCGGTTACCAGTATTACACCTTGCGGATTCTGCTCTGTTTTCACTATTTATCCATTATTTGTCTAAGATTTGCCTATATTATAACAGGTTTTTGAGCAAGCAAATAAGAGGTTTATCAGAAAATTTGGCTTTTTTTAGGATTCGAGTTAGAATAACGAGAGACAGTCAAAAAGCCATGTTTAGAAAGCACGTCGTTCAACTCATTCGATGACCGCCTCCGACTCTAGTCCTGCTCCATCCGACAAACCCAACCGCCGTAAGAGAGAATGGGTATTAGGGGCAACCTTTCTCGGCTTGAGCGTGGTGCCCTGTCCGGAATGCGGCATGCCGGCAGTGGTTCATACCTGGCCGTTTTTACTACTCCTAGCGATTCGCAGGCTGGCACAACGGAGAACGAGAAGGATAACCGCTCCAACAGACGACGAGAAAGAAAAAGAAGGAGTATGATATCTGGATTGATACCGATAGGGATGCAATCGAGGATTATGTGGTTTTCAATACCAACCAAGGCTTTTTCACAGGGGTGACCGACGATGTTCAACTGACAGTGTTTTGCCCTGTCATCAATAACGGCAGCGATGTTGATTACGATGCCTGTGATGTGTGGTATTACGTTAATGGATTTGGCGGTAACACAAATACAAATCTGTTCCACAACAATGTGATGACCTTGCTCGTGCCACCAGAGGGAATTGGACTTTCCGAAAGTGGTGACACAGATTTTGACTTCTACATCGTCTCATGGAGCCGCGATGATAGCTCATGGGTTGATGTGAGTGACGTTTATTCCTATGACGTCGCCAACCCGGGCTTATATCTCGTAGACCAAACCATCACCGAACTGCCTGTTTGGTTGGATAATCCCGCCTTTTCGCCAACTTTTGATATCTATTTTGACAGAAGGGCGGTAAACCGACTCGGTTCAAAAGGATTGCTGATCTTCCATCAGCACAATGATGGTAACACGGTCGAAGCAATTCCTTGGGGGTTGGTATATTTACCCTTGATATTGAAATAGACCGAAGATCGTTTGTCTACTCAAAGAGGAGTTACCCATCGAGGTAACTCCTCTGCTTTATCCCTGGTGTCATTCCCTTACTAAGCTGTGCAATACGTTTTGCAGCACTCTCACCGAGCGGTCGTACTCTTTTAACGAGAGATGTTCATCGGGGGTGTGGTCGAGGTTGGAATCGCCCGGTCCATAGGCGACCGCAGGACAGTTCCACACTGGGGCAACAATGTTGAGGTCAGCCGTGCCGGTCTTTAGCGCAAAGGCGGGGGAAAGCGCTTCCCCTTCTTCGCCAGCAACCAGGCGGATGCTTTGCAGAAACGCGCGCACCAAGGGTGTGTTCTTTTCTGCACGATAGGCTGGGATAGGATAGCCGGTTGGCTGAAGATGGCACTCTACGCCTTCAAGACATTGAAATAAATTTTCCACCTGTCGATACCAATCTTGCGGTGTGACTTCGCAAGGCAAGCGCACCCCAATACGCAGAGTTGCCAGATCAAAGAAGCCATCTTCGGTCGAGGAAAACCCCCGCAATCGAGGGGTAACCTGATCGAATTGACGCTCTTTATCGTGATTATAGGCTTGCGCCCATTTTAGCAGGCTGTCCCAAAACAGAAACGCCGCTTCACAGACGGAGGGGCGGCTGGACGCAGTGTGGCTCGAAGGGGAGCGGAAAGTAGCCTCCAGCCAAGCAGTCCCTTTATACCCCAGCGTCACCCGGCTCCACTGGCTGGGCTCCCCAATAATGGCAAACTGGGGGCAGTATTGGTCAACAACATAGCGAGCCCCATCTGAATCGGCCTCTTCACCCACCGCGCCAATGACCACAATTCGCCAACCCGCAATTTCTCCCAAAGCTGCGGTCGCATCCACAAAAGCTGCCAAAGGGCCCTTGGCATCCACTGACCCCCGCCCATAGAAGCAATCGCCCTCCAGCCGCAACGGAATTTCTCCGCTGACGGTATCAATATGCCCCAGCAGAACGATGGTCTTCTCCCCTGTTCCCATCACCCCCACTGCATTGCCCGCATCATCCCGAAAAGCCTGCGTGAAGCCTAACCCCCGCAGGTGCTGGACAAGCCAGTCAACCACTGCTGCCTCCTGTCCCGAAGGGCTGTAGTGGGAGACCAGTCCGAGCAAAGTGGGCGGCACAGAAGCCAGCATGGCAGAATGAGACTTCTCACTCGGAGAATTGAACATACCCAATGCCTGACCCTAACAGCCTCGCCCGTCTATCTAGGAGAGGGTCTTGGAGGAGATCGTCGTTTCTTCTTCCAGCGGCTCTTGGGCTAAAACTGTTTCAAGGGCTTGGGCTACCCGCTCCAATTGTTCCTGTTCGATGACGAGCGGGGGCAACAACCGAATTACATTCATGCCTGCATTTAGCACAAGAACCCCTTGGTCTGTCATCGCCTGGATATAAGGAGCAACCTTTTGTTTTAGCTCAATGCCGATGATCAACCCCAAGCCGCGCACTTCACGCACGAGGGGGGAATCTATCTGGCGCAGGCGGTTCTGCATCCACTCGCCGAGGCGAGCAGCGCGCCCGGGTAAATCTTCTTTTTCAATCACATCCAGAGCAGCTAAAGAAGCTGCACAGACAACAGGGTTGCCGCCGAAGGTCGAGCCGTGCCAACCCACTTCTAAAGCACCAACCCGCTCTCCGATCAAAGTGGCGCCCATCGGCAAGCCTCCCGCCATAGATTTTGCCACACATAAGAGGTCTGGCTCCAAGCCGTAGTGATGATAAGCGAACAATTTGCCCGTCCTGCCCCAACCGGTCTGCACTTCATCGATGATCAATAGGGCACCGCGTTGACGGCAGAGCTCCTGGGCTCCTTGGAG
>CAKZNJ010000191.1 GCA_937129505.1 uncultured Anaerolineae bacterium
CATCTGGCAAAAGGCGTTCACATGGGCAATTTCGGCGAAGTGAAGAACTCCTACCTAGGTCCAGGCACCAAAATGGGGCATTTTTCCTACATCGGCGATGCGACCATCGGGGCAGGGGTCAACATCGGCGCCGGGACGATCACTTGTAATTACGACGGCGAGAAGAAAAACCCCACCGAGATCGGCGAAGGCGTTTTTATCGGCAGTGATACCATGCTGGTCGCACCCGTCAAAGTTGGAGAAGGCGCCCGCACTGGCGCTGGCGCAGTTGTGACAAAGGATATCCCACCCCACAGCTTAGCCGTAGGAGTGCCGGCGCGGGTAATCCGCAAGCTCAAACAAGGGGATGGCTAGAGTGACCCTCTGGTTTAGCCTGATTCTCCTGCACCTGCTCAATCTGTTGATTCTCGCCGCGCAGATCGTCTATGGCAACCCCTTTCGCGCTTGGGACGCTTTCGAGGAGTCCAAAGGGGAGCCGAGTGAGAAAACCCATTCCAAAAAAGAGCAGCGCATCATTACCTTACAGGTCGGCTTGTCAACCTTGCGCGCCATTTTATGGGTCGGGCTTGCCGGCAATATTTTCCTTTTACTTCTCAGGCAATTCCCATCTTCCCCCCTGCTCTGGCAGGTGGTCTTCGTGCTTTCTTTACTATTTTTGTTGTTCTTGAGCGAGTGGCTCGTGCAGACTTTCGTTCAGGCAGATGGAGATGGGTGGGAAAAACGGCTCAACCCATTGGCACGGGCGGTTGGCATGCTGTTTTCTCCCTTCGTGGGGGGCTTGCTCAGCGTGGTGGCAAAGTTCGCCCCCGCGGCTCAACCCATTTCCTCGCAGGAAATCGCCGAAGAATTGATGGAATGGGTCGATGCCGCCCAAGAACAGGGCGACATCGAGTCCGAGCATGGCAAGTTGATTCACTCGATCTTCGAATTGAGTGACACCTTGGCGCGGGAGATCATGGTGCCGAGAGTGGATATTGTCGCGTTGGACCAGGAGATGAGCATCCCCGAGGCGGTGC
This sequence comes from uncultured Anaerolineae bacterium, assembly GCA_937129505.1. GTDB lineage: Bacteria > Chloroflexota > Anaerolineae > Anaerolineales > UBA4823 > NAK19. The sequence continues at coordinate 1,017 of CAKZNJ010000191.1, forward strand.
GCGTGTTTATCTCATCCGGACATTCGCGTCTGCCCCTCTATGAAGAGACCATTGACCAGATCCGCGGCGTGATTTATGCCAAAGATTTGTTGCGCCTGTGGGTCGAAGGGCAAGAGGATGTGCCCTTACGCACCTTAGCTCGCCCAGCCTACTTTATCCCCGAAGCCAAACAAATTGACGAGCTCTTGAGCGAGATGCAGCAGCGGCGCGTTCATCTTGCGATTGCGGTTGATGAATACGGCGGGGTTGCCGGTTTGGTCACCTTAGAAGATATCATCGAGGAAATCCTCGGTGAGATCCAAGATGAATACGACCAAGCGGAAGAATTGCCCTATCAGGAAATTGGTACGGGCGAGTTTCTATTTCAGGGTAAAATCGACCTCGGAGATTTCAACGAAATCATGGCAACAGAGTTATCCAAAGAAGAAGCCGACACGCTGGGTGGGTTTATTTTACAGCAGTTAGGCCGCCTGCCAACAGTCGGAGAGAAGCTGTGCGTTGACGGTGTTGAGCTGACAGTCGAGCAAGTGAGCGGGCGGCGCATTCGCAAGGTTCGGGCGCGCCGCACAGATGGGGAATGCCATACGGAGGAACAGAATGCTGACGGATGAAATGCGTGAGAAATTGATCGAGAGCGCTATCGAGGCGCGACGTTGGGCTTATGCGCCGTATTCAGGCTATGCGGTTGGCGCAGCGCTGCTGAGCGCTTCGGGGCGCATCTATGACGGGGTAAACGTGGAAAATGCGGCTTACCCAAATACTATCTGCGCTGAACGGGTAGCCATTTTCAAAGCTGTCTCGGAAGGAGAGCGCGAATTTATTGCCATTGCCGTCGCCACCTCCAATGCCGGCGCACCGTGCGGCGCCTGTCGTCAGGTGTTGTCAGAATTTGGGCTGGATATCGTGGTGCTCATCGTAGATGACCAGCGGCGTGTTGTGGCGGAAACGAGCGTGGGCGAACTGCTCCCCCGCGCCTTCGGCGCAGAACAGGTGAAAACGGGATGAACCGCTCACAAGATTGGTTAGCACAAGCTGAACGCGACCTCGAAAAAGCAAAGATCGACCTGCAATATGAGTACTGGGAGTGGGCTTGTTTTACTTCTCAACAAGCTGCCGAAAAAGCTGTAAAGGGGTTTTTGCTCAATCGTGGCAAGGCAGTTCTCGGCCATTCCATTACGGCGATGTTAAATCCCTTAACGGCAGAATTTCCCGATTTAGCCAATCTACTCCCGAACGCCCAACTGTTGGATGCCTATTATATTTCCGCCCGCTATCCAAATGGATTTGCGGACGGGAAACCGGCTGATTATTTTAACCGCCATAAAGCTCAGGAAGCTGTGGATGCAGCCCAAGCCATTCTCCAATGGTGTTACCATCATCTCCATTGACCGCGAGGCATTGCTTGCCCAATTGAGGGGATTAGCTGCCAAACTGCTCGCCCAACGGCAGGAGGTCAAAGCCGTGTATGTCTTCGGTTCGTTGGCACGCGGTGACTGCACCGGCTTTAGCGATATTGACCTACTGATCCTGCTGCATCACAACGACCAAGCAGACCCCATCCAACGCATCGTTGAATATCTTCCTTACTTCAGCCTAGACCGCGGCGTTGACCTGCTGGTATTCACCCAAGCCGAATGGGAAAATGCCCTCACCGCCGGCAACCTCTTCTTATCCCAACTCTGGGCAGAAAGCCTGCTCTTAGCGGGGGAGGAGAGCGTTAGATAGGGGATGCAATAGGTCTGACAATTCAGGTGCTGCTGCGGTGATTAGAACGGCAGGCAAAAGCACCGTCTGCCTTACTGGTACTGCACCACTGACTCGCTTGTGCCGCGCCCGAGAGATTCACTCAGGCGCTTCCCATGGGCAACCTCGCTCTCGCTACCTTGAGGCAACGCCCAGCGTTGACTGTGGTGCAGCTCCCAGCGATACAGGCTGAATGCCGCCATTTGCAGATCGGCGAAGACGGCCGCTGAGCGGTACAGCCGCCGGTATGCGAGAATCAGCCACAGCGCCACGATCAGCAGTGCCCAAGGGGAAACCAGTGTCCAAAGGAAGAACAGAAACCCCCAAACCACGCTCTGGACGGAGCGGTCCAAGGCAGATTGGGAGTTCAGCAGTTCGCGGAGCGCCTCTTCCAACATCAGCAACCACAGGTAAAGCCAGCAAGTGACTGCGTCCAATTCGAAACGTTCCTTAGGCAGGAGTTCGGCAGAGCGGAGCAGGTTGCCCAGACGGGTGGGGAGGAAATCGTTCGGGTCGGCAGGGTGGGTTTCAATCTCCCACTTTAACTGGCCAAGGTCACACCGTTCGCAGGGTGAGAGTTTTTTTTCACGATTTTTCAACTCCTGCCAGCGTTCAAGCAGCGCCTGAAAGCGCTTTACCTGCGCCTGCGTACGCCAGTTCGACAGCCATAGCAGGGGCGGCCGAACCAGTAACCTTCTAAAAGGCGCAGAATAAGCAGGGGGAGGGTTTCTAACGGCAGGCACAAAGGCAGATTTTTCAACTCCCCTTGGTGTCCCCGTGTCTCCGTGGTTGGTCAGTGATTGACCACTAAGCCACCGAGGCATAAAGTAGTCTTTTCAAAAATCCCTTCGCTATTGACGCACCCGAGCGTTTTATGGTAAAATTATCGATAATCATTAATCGATAATCATGCTCGGCTTTGGTTCCCCCTTCTATTTTTATTTTGACGGAGAGTGCCACCCAACCCATTCCAAAGACTTTTTCTCATCTCTCACTCTACTCATCCACCATCTTATCTCAATTCTAAAAGGAGGCCCCCATGTTTGATACAAGCGAAGTCCTGGCAACCTTCTACGGCGACGAGAGTTTCCCCGTCGAGTGGAAGAACGAAGAAGAGAAAAAACTCTTCTGGTTTTATGATGATAATCATGTCCCCAATCCCGTTTCGCCCATGTATTTCAGCCTGCATGGCTGGTGGGGACCGACATTAGATTACATGTATCGGCGCTTTGGCTTTCCCATCGGCTGCGCCTGGAATGGGAAGAAAATCAACGGCTACGTCTATACGGCGATCAGCCCGCGCGACCCCAACGAAGCCGCACTCATCGGACCGTACTACGGCTGGATCATGCCTACCTACGCCGAAAACTTCCTCGATTGGTGGCAACAGCGCTATCTGCCCGAAATCAAGCGCAACTTTGAGTATTTAGATACCTATGACACCCAGAAAGCCTCTCTGCAAGAGCTGATGGTCTTCTTGGAAGAAGCGATCGATATCCAAGAGCGCCACTTCCGCCTGCACTGGATTTTGAACTTGGCTCAATTCCAAGCCTCGCTCACCTTCCAAATCCTCGCCAAAGAGCTGATCCCCGATGTCGAGGGTGCGCTGCTCGGGCGCATCTTGATCTCGCTCGAAGACCGCAACTGGGATTCGGTGCGCGAATTGTGGAAGCTCAAAGAAGAGGTTAAGGGCAATCCCGAACTTAAACAAATTTTCGACAGCAAAGAAACCGCCTCGGCAATCATCCCCGCTTTGCAAGCCACCCCCGCCGGGCGCGCTTTCATGGAGAAAGTGCAAGCTTATCTGAAAGAATACGGCTACAAACCGCTCTACACCCATGAATACATCTACAAGCTCTGGGTGGAAGATCCCACTCCCTGTGTGGAAACGATCAAGGGCTATCTCGTTTCGGATTACAACTTCCCCGAAGAATATGAAAAGATCAAGAACGACCAGCAGGCAGCCATGAAAGAGCTGCTGGAGAAAGTGCCGGCGGATGCTCCCGCCGAGAAGGTGGAAGCGCTGAAAGAAGCCATGCGCCTGGCGGTCAAAATGATGCCCCTCACCCCCGATCACCACTTCTATTTCGATCAAGGCACTTTTGCCCGTATGCGTCTTGTCCTGCTGGCGATCGGACGCAAGATGGTCGAGATGGGCTTGCTGCGCGATGCAGAGGACATTATGTTCCTCGAATACGATCAACTGCGCTATTACGTGGCAAATCCCAAGACCGAATCGAACCCCAACGGCTATGATGGCATCAGCCTCATCAAAGAAGCGCGCCGCAAATGGGAAGATGCTTTCAAGATCACCCCGCGCGATTGGGTGGGCACGGTAACCCGCTGGAACATGTACGAAGAGATTTACCACACGCTGTGGGGTTATCCGGAGCGCTTTGAGCGAGCGCGAGATGGCAAGAAAGAAGCGGCGGACAAAGTCGTTGGCTTGCCGGCTGCGGCGGGCGTCGCTGAGGGCTATGCGCGCATCGTCAAGAGTCCGGATGAGTTCGATCAAGTCAAGCGCGGTGAGATCATGGTCTGCCTGATGACTAACCCCGCCTGGGTGATCGTTTTCTCGAAGATCAAAGGGGTAGTCACCGATGCTGGCGGTGTGCTCTCGCACACAGCGGTCGTCTCGCGCGAGTTTGGCATCCCCGCGGTGGTCGGTACGGGTGACGCAACGCGGCGCATCAAGACCGGCGATCGGGTGCGCGTCAACGGTTTCACCGGCGTGGTTGAGATTTTGGAGCCTGCATAGGGAAATGCTTTTTATTCACTTCCAGATTCCCGATCAACTTCAGAGAGGAATGTCTCTTGCTCACGTGGCGGATGGAGGGGCGAGGGCGAGCGAAGGTACCGGAACGCGGGTTTTACCCTCACCCCTGCGTCTATCCCAGAGGAGGGAGGGGAACACACCCTCACTCCTGCGCCTCTGCCAGAGGGGAGGGGGAACAGACCCTCACCCCTGCGCCTATCCCAGAGGGGAGGGGGAACACACCCTCACCCCTACCCCTCTCCCAGGGGGAGAGGGG
>CAKZNJ010000192.1 GCA_937129505.1 uncultured Anaerolineae bacterium
CTATGCCTTGCTCAGCGATCCAACGCCGCCCACCCGCTGGACACGACGGGTGATCGAGCGCGCCGAAGCAGTGCGTCAAAAGATTTCCTTGGAAACGTTGCTTTCCCTGTCTCAGGAAGGCTATGAGCTAGGATGAACGCCCTTAGGGCACCCGCTTCAAGGCGAGGATGATGGGTGGCTTGTTGATTTGCCCGACAAGCGCCATCCAGTCCCCTAAGCGATCAACTTGAAAGCGCTCGCCGAAGTCTCCGTAATAATCGGGCACGCGCAGTTGACCATCCTCAACCCGATAGGAGGAAAGTTTGCGTCCGCCTGCCCAAAACTCGCCGCTGGCAGTGAAGAGATAGACGTCATCAGGCAAAGCTTCCCCGCCAATTTGTTGGGCAATGCGGGTGTGATGGTCTAAGGGGAAGGATTGCCAGCGCCCGATTAACTCACTGGCGAGGTCGGCGCGGCGGGTATCCCCTAGGATCTTGCGATAGATCAGCCCTTCCACCCAACGCTCCTCAGCGGCTGTCTTCCATTGCACAGCCAGAGTCACCTGATCAGCTTGGGCTTGGGTGATTCGCACCTGAAAACAAGTTGGCTGAGCTCCCTCCTCTTTTGGATCGACGCATAAGGATAAAGTTTGAGCATCCGCCTGGCGATACTGTCCGCGCAGGTAGCCAAACCAGAACACCCCCTCAGGCAGCAGAACCAAATCTCCAATATAAACCCCTTGGGGCAGGGGTTGCTGGACATCGATCATCCAATAGCCAACCGAAATTGCGCTTGGCAGTTGTGCGCCTCGGATGGACAAGAAGGCGGGCAACTCCAGTTGGGCACTCCAGTCCAGCCAGATGGGCTGCCAAAGAGGAATGGTAAGCACAATGGCGCTGAGACAAACAACGCCCATCGCCAGCAAGGTGAGCAAGCCGAGCCAAAACCAAAGCTGGTTCGTAGAACGCGCTCGGGGGCGCTCGGTTTGTTTCACCACGCGTGGTGGGTAGGGCACGCTTTGGCTGAGCGGAACTTGGGCTGGGCGACGCTGTTCAGTCGAACGGCGCAAATCCAACGCCTCTAAAGCCGCTCGCGCCCCTGCATGGGTCGGTTGAAAGCGCAGCGCCCGCACCAGACAGTCGCGCTGGCGCTGTGGGTCATCCTGCGTTTGCGCTAACCAATACCACGCTGCGGCGTTGCGTGGCTCTTGCTCCAAAAGACGCCTCAGCCAACGCATGGCGCTCTGTCGGTCGCCTTTCTGGATGGCAAGAATCGCTGCTTGGAGAAGCTCGTCTGTTTGCACGCTCGAATGCCGCAAAGCGCTTCGCTGCACCTCGAAAGACTTAGGGCGGTGTTAGTTCAGGAGCGCCGAACGAAGCCACATTCTGGTCCGATACCTTTGGCGCCAACCCGACCAATTGACGGTAAACCAAGGTCCAAAGCGTTTCGCTGAATACGCTGTAAAGGCCGCCGATGAAGGAAGAAATGATCAAGACCACGAGAAACACGCCACCAAATAAGACGATGAGAAGCGGCCAAATCCCGCTTGCGGCGATGCCAAACACTAGCGCAATGACCACGCCAAAGAATAACGCCAGCGGTATAGCGATTAAAATCCCCACCCCCAGGCTGATACCGAACAGGATCAGGGCGAACAGCAGGATCGGGGCGAGATTTTGGCTGAAAACCCGCCAGGCGCGCCCAAAGCCAGCCGAAACACCATATCCTTCAAGGGCAATGGCGCGGCTGCCGAATACGGTGAAGATGGCAACCAGTAGTTGAAGGATCACCGCAAGGCAGATCAGCCCACACAAGACGACCACAACAACGGGCAATGTCGTCAATAACCGTTCGAGCATTGGAGTGGACGGCAGGCTGGCATCAAACACGCCGCTTTGCCACAAGTTGTAAACCAAAAGCAAGACCCCTCCCAAGATGGCTAAACCAACCACCAGCAACGGAATGCTCAACAGCAACTCAAACCAAAAGATCGGTCGGAAGGATCGCTTGCCCTCCTCCCATGCTTGACGAAAATCTAACGTTTCGCCGTTCTCGATGCGGTTCACCGAACGCACCAAAGCACCGCGAGCAAAAGCTCCGACGGCAATAGAAAGGATCGTCAGAAGGAGGATAAAAATGATCAAGCCGACGACGATCGCCAAAAAGGTGGGGCTGTTGATGAATTGCTCCAAACGACCTAAATCGGCGGGTGAAATCGGCATCTCCCGATCCAGATTGTCTTGGCCACCGAAGTTGTTGCCAAAATTAAAGTTGCCGCCACCGCCTCCTTGGCTGCGGCAAAGAGCAAGTGCAATCCCGAACACCCATAAAAATTTGTATTTCCAAGTGATCTGCCAGGATCGGCGCAGAATTTGACCGTAATCCATCTTTACCTCACTTTCTATTCCATCTCTATCCCTTCATT
>CAKZNJ010000193.1 GCA_937129505.1 uncultured Anaerolineae bacterium
CAAATTCAGCGCCTCGCAACCTGCATAACGGGCTTCCAAGCCATAAGTTCGCACCATACTGTCCATCAACTCAACCGCCCGCTGCATTCCCGCAATGATCCCAAATTTGCCACCCAACAGGAGCGCCAGCGACATCGAGGCTTCAGCAATGCCAATTACAGGAACAGGAGCAATCTCTTTTAAGGCGAATAGGCCAGGGTCGCCAAAACAAGCTAAGAGCATCCCATCGTAAGGCTCAAGGGGTTGGAGAACCAAAGGCAGCACACAAACCGACCCCAGATGGTAGTCATACCAAGACTCTAGGGACTCAGGCCCTGCCGGGGCATGTCGAACAGTACATTGCCAGTCGCCGCTAAAAAAGCGACGAGCGGTGGCTTCGATCTCAGCCGTCATCGTCTCAGAGGTATTGGGGTTGATTACCAAAGCTTTTGGCATAGCCTCACCTTGTTAGGGGGTAGATCAGATCGTCTTCAAGGTCCTTTTGACGGGCAGAGGGGTCACGTTCCGCAGGGTCGCCCAAACCGCCACCGGAGGGGCATAAGTCCCGCACGACAGTGCCGGCTTTAACCGCCATGTTGTCGATTTTTGACGGCAGCAAAATGCCTTCGGGATGTTCTTCCGTAAACAGCATTACACCGCCTGTTGCACCATCTTTGCCACCTTTTAGTCCCCACGGCGCATGGCGAAAGCCATCCCCCTCGACCGATATAAAGCCATCCGTCAGGAGGCGAGTATCCCGTAGAGGGCCAAAGCCACCCCGCCATTTCCCATCACCAGGGGTATTTTCACGCAGTTCGTAGCGTTCGACCCGCAAGGGGTAATGAGCCTCAATGTCTTCAATGGGATTGTTTTTCGTGTTGGCATACAACACATCCACCGCATCCAAGCCGTCCATCCCATAAATCCCCCCATAAGCACCCTCGGTTACATCCATGTAGATCCAGGGTTTGCCCTGAATTTGACCGGAAAAGGTAATCGCTTTGGTCGTGGAACAGCCGGCACAAATCCTCTCTGGAAGAACATCTTGCAGTGCACGCACAATCAAATTTGCCACCATCTGCCCGCCACAAAAACGGCCAATGGTCGGAGCAGGAAAGGTAGCATTGACGATGCTCCCTTTAGGGGCATAGATCTGAACGGGGCGGAACACCCCTGCGTTATGAGGTAGATTGGGAAATTCTGTCTCTGGCAATAACAGCGTCCGCAACGTCAATAAAACCGCCATATCCGTAGTGCCGTAGAAAGGCATGTTAATCGGCGCATGATCCAACTGAGGAGCACTGCCCGTAAAATCTACAAAAATTTGGTCACCCCGAATCTCCAAACTCACACAGATGGGGATATCAACCTCGCCTGTGTCTTCGTAACCATCGAGGTAACCCGTGGCGCGGTAAACTCCATCGGGCAAGGTTGAAATTGCTTCCCGCATGCGCAGTTCAGTTACTTGAAGCAGCCGTTCAGCCGCCTCGCGCAATTTCTTTAACCCGTAGCGCTCTACCAAGCGGGCAAAGCCTTTCTGCCCCCAACGGCAAGCCGCCACTTGGGCGCGCAGATCTCCGGTCACCAGCTCTGGCATCCGCACGTTACTTTCCAATAACCGCCAATTTGGCAGCAAGGGTTTGCCGTCTAGTTCCACGGGATAAGCAAGCAAGCGCAAACCCTCGCTAAATGCATCGTGGGCCTTAATGATGCAGGTGCCGGGGACTGCCGCACCGATATCCACATGGTGAGCAGCGGTTCCCACAAATCCAAATAACTCTCCATCAGCAAAAAGCGGTGCAATTGCCCCAATATCAGGACTGTGACTTGCCCCCCGAAAAGGATCGTTATGGAGGTAGATCCCTTGCGGATCTAAGGATTCCCCGTATTCCGCAAGAGTCTCCATCACACCGCGGCAATAGCCTGCCAAGGGACCCATTTGCAACGGAGTAGTCTCTGCTTCGCCAAGCAGTTCGAAATTGGCTGAGACAATGGCGGCGCCGTAATCATCCGATTCTCGGATGAGAGAGGAGTAGGCAGCCCGCTTCAAGCGATGCCCTACTTCTCGGGCAAGAGTGGTCAAAGCGCCGTAAATAACTTGATCTTCGAGGGACAGAGAAGGGACATTGGAAGGAGAAGAGGATCTATTCATTTTCTGCGAATCCTTAGATAGCCGCTTTCGACAACCTGCGCACTCCAGCCGCTGGGGATATAAATTGTAGCATCTCTCTCGGTTACAATTGCCGCACCATCAATGCGAAAGCCAAGGGGGAGAAAACGCCGTTCAAACAAGCGGGCTGAGCTGGCAGAGATATCGCCGTTATGGGGAAGTCGCTCATAGACCACCACGCTACGCTCGACAGGGGTTTGAGCAGCCGAATCAAACCCAAAGCTCCAGCTCGGAGAGGGTTGTTCCCAGGCAACGCGCAGCTCAACCCACTCAACCGCTGAATTTCTCATGCTAAAACCATATTCGTGCTCATGGGCAAGGTGGAAGCGTTCTTCTAACCCGGCTAAATCCACCGGTTCCTCCACAGCTACCTCAACTTCAAAGCCCTGACCCAAATAACGCAAGGCAGCTGTCCGCATAAGTTTTGCTCCCGGTGGCGGCGGAGTGGATAATTTCTCCGCCGTCCTTACGAAGTATTCTTCGGCTTCGGTTGGAGTAACCGAATGAAGCAGGCGTAAAACCGTCGAAGCTGCCTCGCGCCGCTGGGGAGCAGAGAGCAATCCCCAAGCGGCTAGCAAACCAGGCCGAGGAGGCACAATGACCTCTGCTAGCTCTAAGACATCTGCCACTCCACACGCCACTAAAGGACCTGCTCCACCAGCAGCTACTAAAGAAAGCTCAGCGGGATCTAAACCGCGCTTGACCGTCCGCTCGCGGATGCCAAAAGCGATATTTGCTTCCGCCAAACCCAGCACATCTAAAGCAGAACGAATCACAACCTCTTTATCGCCGCCAAAGGCTTGCTCAAACGCTTTCCAAGCTAAATCCACATAGAGAGGTAAAGTTCCCCCAAGCAACAGATCGCTGGGGATCCGCCCGACGATGACAGCTGCATCCGTGACGGTGGGCAACATCCCTCCCCGACCATAACAGGCGGGTCCCGGTTCAGCGCCGGCCGATTGAGGTCCGACATGGATGGCGCCATACTCGTCACGCTTCACTAAAGAGCCACCCCCTGCCCCAATGGTGTGCAAATCCAGCATGGGAATTTGCAAAGGATAACCGCCAATGCGTCGTTCCTCCCAGGGTGCTTCGTTCAGCCGGCCATCACGCACTACCACGATATCCGAGCTAGTCCCTCCCACATCCAAACCAACGCAATGCTTAAGTCCCAAGTCCTGCACTACCCGCACGCACGCATTGCCTGCTGCTGCCGGACCCGAAAGGGCTAAACGGATTGGAGTGCGACGCAACTCTCCATAGGCCTCTTCTTGGGAGAGGTTGACTTCCTCCAATCCACCGTTGCTGGTCATCATCGTCAAACGCAAGCCCTCCCAACGTCGCTGGATTTGGGCGCTTAAGTCTGAGAGATATTTCGCCGCCCCCGGTGCAACCCGGGCATTCCAAGCAGTGGTCATGAAACGCTCATATTCCCGAAAACGGGGAGAGACCTCGCTAGAGGTACAGATAAAGAGCTGAGGAGCTTCACTGCGTGCCCACTGCTCGGCAAGCTGCTCATGTTCTGGATAGCGATAGGAATGAAGAAAACCGATAGCAATGGCTTGAACCCCTTGGTTGACCAGCTCGCGTACCACTTGACGAATTTCGTCTTCGCTTAGAGGCACCACTTCCCGTCCCTCTGCTCCAATTCGTTCTGCCACTGTCTTACGCCATTTGCGCGGCACAGGAGGGTAATGTTGCTGAGCAATTTCCTGGCGGATCGCATACGTCAACGGGCGCTCATGGCGGCCGATATGAAGCACGTCGCGCATCCCTTGGCTTGTAATAAACCCAGTTGGTGCGCCTTTATGTTCTAGCAACAGATTAGTCACCAAGGTTGTGCCGTGCAAAAAGGCAACCGGAGGCTCTTCTAGTTGAAGAGCCTCCACCGCTGAGACCACTGCCCGCCAAGGTTCTTGCGGTGTGGAAGGTACCTTCGCAATACGAATTCCCTGCGGTGTGACCGCAATTGCATCCGTAAAGGTTCCCCCAATGTCAATACCAATGCGCGTTAGAGCGGTCACTTTAAATATTCCTCCGTCAGTTGTTTCATTTCGTCGATCGTAAGCACGCTTTGAAAAGGTTTATCTTGGCTAATCCTTTGCGCTAAGCGGGTGATCTGAGGGGGTTCAACATAGGTCTGTTGTAAGATTTCGGGTTTCGAGAAAATCTCCCGTGTGGGTCCATCTAACAGAATCTGTCCTTGCCCCAATACCACCGTGCGCTGGGCGTAATCGGCTACAATGCGCATTTCATGGGTGATAATAATAATCGTATGTCCTTCCTCTTGCCAGAGACGGCGCAGAAAATTCATCACCTCCAGCGATTGTTGCATATCCTGACCGGTGGTCGGTTCATCGACGATAATTGTTCGAGGCTTCAAAGCCAGGATCGAGGCGATTGCCACCCGTTGACGCAAACCCTTGGGTAAAAAGTAGGGGTGGGTATCAAACAGCTCTTCGCTCACCCCAGCCACACGGGCGGCTTCATGAACCCGCCGCTCCACTTCATCCTCGGGAAGGTTAATATTACGGGGTCCGTAAGCAATCTCACTTTTTACACTGCGATTGAACAATTGATGATCAGGGTTTTGAAAAACATAGCCTACTCTGGTGACTAATTGCTTGATGATACCACTGCGGCTGGTATCCAATCCTTCCACGATCACCTTCCCAGCCGTGGGCTTGAACAATCCATTGAGACACTTAGAGAGGGTGGTTTTTCCCGAACCATTCTGCCCAATAAAGGCAATGAATTCTTGCTCACCTATTTCCAAATTAATACCCATCAGCGCAGGGGTGCCATCTGGATAGGTGAAATCCAGATTGTCAACGGCGATCAAGGTGGTCATTTCACCCCCCTTTTCTCGAATAAGGGACGGATGAATTTGACCGCTTCCTCAAATTCGAGGGGTAGTTTTGTTTCTATAGGCAGGTAGCCCTCATGATTCAACCATTGAGCATACTCGGTGCACTCGGGGGGTAAAATGCCTTGTTCACGCAGATAGAGTGGATTGGTAAAGAACTCCAAGGTCGATTCATGGCGGACGATCTGCCCTGCGCTCATCAAGATCATCTCATCAGCGAGGGGGGCTAATTGTTCAACGTTATGTTCAGCGACAATCAACGTGTGCTTCTTTTCTTCTTTCAACTTTCGCAAAATGTCAAAGATCAAACGTTTCCCCAAGGGGTCTATCATGGATGTCGGCTCGTCCATCATGATAATTGGGGGGTTCATCGCCAACACACAAGCAATCGCCACCCGTTGTTTCTGCCCGCCAGAAATATCGTAAGGGCTTTTATCCAACAAGTCTTCGATCATGGTGATCTGGGCTGCCCACTCTAGCCGTTCTTTGATTTCGCTCAAGGAGTAGCCGATGTTCTCCAAGCCAAACGTCAGCTCTTCCTCCACCGTCATGGCAGTAAACTGCGCCTCTGGATCGGAAAAGACCAAGCCAACTTTGGTCGCTAACTCAAGCGAGTCCATCTCACGGACGGGCTTACCAAATAAGAGCACTTGACCCCGATAAATACCATTGAAACTATGCGGGATCAAGCCGCTGATCGCCGATAGCAAAGATGTTTTACCCTGCTCGTTGGCGCCAACGACACCCACAAAAGAATGCTCTTTAACTTGCAGGTTGATGCCTTTTAGCGCAAATTCTTTTGTGTTTTCGTACTTCCATTCCAAGTTTTGAATTTCAATAATCGTTTCCATAGGTTTAATTGGGGATGTTCAACACAGCACGGAGATAGATATTCAGGGGTGAATGTTCAATTGCGAATACCCCGAAAAACGTCTGGGCAATGGCTACCCCCACAAAAGTAGCCACCAGAATGAAGATCGTGATCCAGTCGCGTCTGCGCATGAGATAACGCGAGCGAATATAATCCGAACGTTTACCACCCGTACCCACCCGACCGGTCAGGGTATATCCCCGCGCAAAGAGGGCATTGCTGATTTCGTCCGCTCGGCGAAGCGCAATGGAAAATAACGGCACCAGATACATTACGTAGAGCTTAGCTTGGTCGGAAAATCGCATGGCTTTGGTATCCAAGCCACGGGCTTGTTCGGCCTCGCGAATGATGCGAAAATCTTCCATAAACATACCGGCGGCGCGGATGGATAAGCTGATCACGTAGGAGACGACAAACGGCATCCGCAATGTGCGTAATCCAACTAGCATATCTCGTTCATGGTTCGTTGAAAAATACAGGATGGTACCAAACAGCATTGCGATTAGACGCCAATAGGAGGCAAAAGTGAAGAAAAAGGGTTGGTAATAAATGATGATGCCTAAGACCTTTAGGGGGGTGTAAGACGGATCCCTGCCCGGCGCCAGGATGACGACGGTGAACATAAAGATTGCTACCGTAAAAATGATGGGCATATAAATTCGCAAGCGGCGTAAATCCACTTTTCCCCACCGTAAAAGCGCCAAGTTGACCAACAACAGCAAGAAATTAATTTCGGGGATAAAGATGAATAACGGGATGACACCTAAGAAAATGAAGAGGATCAGGCGAGTGACCGGGTGAAAAGCATAAAAGGGCGAGGAAAGCGGCACTTGTCCTAATAGGGTTTTGCGCGCTGTCGCCCGCCGGGTAGGCAGAGAAGAAGGAAGGGTTGATTCAGCCATTTTATTGATCTATACCTATCGAGAAGACAACAAGGCGAGGCGAAGAACCTCGTCGCCTCGCCCTTTTCGGATGAGTCGCTTATGCCCAATAGCCCTTGCAGAAAGCTTTGCTGCGCACAACCAACGGAGAGACGAATTTCAAGATGATCGAACCAAGGATGATGGTGGGGATGGTATTGCCGATGAACCACCCCAAGAAGGCAGTTGGCTGGGCTGCTTGGGTAATCAAGCCAAAAGCGACCAACATGGTGGTGCCCCAGGCAGCACCGATGGCATTGGGCAGCAAAGCGCCAAAGATGATCCAAATCCACCAATCTCGGCCGCTCTTAAGAGAAGGATCGGCAAAGAATTTTCGGAAAGCCCAGCCCGCAATCATCCCCTGCAGTAGGTTTGCAGGCAGATAAGCAATCGAAACCGGCAAGGGGGCTGATCCAGAGAGAGAATTTGAGATCAAGGGGAACAAACCCGCTGCGATGCCACCCCACCAGCCGAACCAAACCGAACCGATGCTCTGAACAGCTTGCCCAGGCCAGAACGCCGAGACAAAGCCGATCGGCACAGCTAAGCTCCCGAAGGTACCGACTACAATACCGATACCCGTGAACAATGCTAACATAACAACATGAACAATGCCTGGTTTACGAACTTCGCCCTCTTCGAGGGTCCAAATTTCTTTAGCAGTTTGGGTAGACATCATACAACTCCTTTTCGATAAAATGATTGAATAAACGATTGGAACTCAGGGGGGGGTTTTGGTGTTTGTATTT
>CAKZNJ010000194.1 GCA_937129505.1 uncultured Anaerolineae bacterium
GAAAATCATTTGACCGATAGCTTTGGGCGAGGGGTCAGGGGTGAAGGCAACGAACCCCTTGGAAGAATAGCAGCCTATGCCTGGGGAGAGGACTATCATTTGGTACTCCGCCAGCGGATGGAACGCCTGGTGCAGCAAATTCAGCACAAACTCGGACGAACCTTCTCATACCGTTGTTTTACCGACAGCGCGCCGATTCTGGAGCGGGAACTCGCCCAAAGGGCTGGCTTGGGATGGATCGGCAAGAATACCTGTCTGATTCATCCTCGCCTTGGCTCTTACCTCTTCCTCGCTGAAATTTTTACCGACCTACCCCTTCCCCCTGATCAGCCATTTCTCGCTGACCGCTGTGGCACCTGCCAGCGATGTATCCAAGCCTGCCCAACCCACTGTATCTTGCCTGACCGCACCTTAGACGCCCGGCGTTGTATTTCTTATTTGACCATCGAACATCGTAGCGCCATTCCTGTTGATCTGCGCCCTTCTTTAGGAGATTGGGTATTTGGCTGTGATATCTGTCAGCAAGTCTGCCCCTGGAATCGGCGCGCCCTCCCAACTCCCTTTATTCCCGAATTTCTGCCCCTGCCTGAGCGTGTTTGGCTTTCACTCGCCGAGGTGCTGCAGATGAGCAGAGAGCAATTCAAGCACACCTTTCAGCATCGTCCCCTTTCGCGCTCCAAGTGGCAGGGTTTAAGCCGCAACAGCGCGGTCGTGCTAGGAAACTTAGCCCGTTCAAAGCGGGTTTCTCCAAAATCAAGCTTAGGATATCTAGATAAGCTCTTGCAAAACCATCCAGACGGCTTGGTGCGACAGCATTTAGCTTGGAGCCTTGCCCAAGTGGATCATCCTGAAGTACCCCAAATTCTGCAAAAACATGCCCAACAGGAAAGTGAGCCCTTGGTCAAAGCGGAGATCGAAGCTTTGCTTGATTTAGCTATGCGCCGCTAAGGAGAGTTTTACAGCCAATGGCTCGACGATATTTTCTCTACCGCCTAGCCATCATCTTCCTCTTGGTAGCTTGTTCCTCATTGCCTGAACACCGACCTACCTCTGCGCCTCAGATCAGGGTTCCTTCAATTGTTCCCTCCCCCTCACCACACTTCCAAACGGCCGAGGTTTCCAGCCAAGCGGCAAAGGTTGTTTCTGCCACCCCCAAACCCACGATGCCTTTACCGCCCTCCCCAACCTCTGTGCCTGTGACTACTTTACTCTTCACGGGCAATATTGTCCCTGCCCGTTGTGTGCAAGCAGCGATTGATGTTTCCCAAAATTACAACTATCCCTACGAAGAAGTACGCCATATCATTCAATCCGCCGACCTAGCTATCGGTGTCCTAAACGCCACTCTGAGTAACATTGCGCCGCGAACCGGCTGCATTCCTACCTTTGTTTTGGTTGGGGATCCGCGCAATGCCGATGCCCTCGCCGAAGCAGGCTTTGATGTGATGAACGTTGCTACCAATCACATCAAGGACTGCGGCTTGACTTCTTGTGGCGATCAAGCTTTCTTTGAGACGCTAGCCAATTTGGAACGAGTTGGCATCTTGACGGTTGGCGCTGGCGAAAACGAAGCCGACGCCTTACAACCATTGGTGCTGACCGTCAATGGTGTCCGTTTTGGATTGGTTGCATTAAGCCATCATGAACAGGGTGGTGTGTTTGCCGAGGTTGAGAAAGCAGGCGTTGCGCGATTAAGTGACGAGAATATTTATCGGGCAATGGAACTCGTTCGGCCGCAGGCAGATGTGGTGATCTTTATGCCCCATTGGGGACCCGAAGATCAATCAAAACCGACTTGGGTTCAACGTGGCTTAGCCCAAACGATCGTGGCTGCCGGCGCCGACCTCGTGGTCGGCAATCACACCCATGTTGTCCAAGGCTATCAGGTGCTTGATGGGGTGATGGTCTTTTACGGATTGGGAAACTTTGTCTTTGATCAGGACCTCAATGATCACCAGCAGGCTGTCATCTTATTGGTTCGCTTTCAAGGGACGAACTTGCTCGATTTCGCTTTTGTTCCCACCCGTGTAGACGAGGATGGTCGCGTCCATTTAGCTAAGGATGCAGAGGCCGAGGAAATCCTGCAACGTATTGAGTCTGCAAGTCAGGGGTTGACTGAGAATGCAGATTAATGGGGGCGAAAGGTAAGAACCGTTCAGCCGCCTGCTGCGACGCGGGCAATCGCCGTTAGCAGAAGCACAAATAGGCTCAACACCCAGTTGACTCGAATCCAAAATAGTTCACTGCGATAAAGGCCCAGTGATTCCTCGGCGGTCTGACCCTGGGCGCGCAACCAGGCTAGACGATTCAAATGGGGGAAAATGCCCCAAGTGAGCCAGGCGCTGGCCGCTGTCATCAGGCCAAAGAAAAGGTGTTTGATAAAAATCGCCACCGACCAAGGATTGTGGATGACCAGAAACCCTTCATATTGTGGACTAACGCTCATTTGGAACAGACCCGTCCCCAGCAACGTTATTAAGCACAACCATGCTATGGGATTAAAGCGGCGTCGAAAGCGGTCTAGGAAGACAGCGTAAACGCTTGGTTCAAGGGTGCGCTGAGCAGTGGGCAGTAGGAGCAAGGCGCTGATGGTTAAGCCACCGATCCAAACAACTGTGGCGGTCAAATGCAAAAAATAAATCAGAGAAAGGCTCCAAAATAGGTCACTCATCGTCTATGTGAGGTGAGAAGCCAGCAGAAAACATGTACAACCAATGACCCGGTGTATCCATAGTATAGCAAAAGCCTTCTGCATTGAAAAGAACTTCACGGGGAAAGAATCAATTTTAATGTTCTTAAATAATAATTGTGATAAACTAAATTCTGGTAAAGATTATTGCAATTATAACATTTTACGAAGGAGAGTTAGAATGAAGGATGCGAAAGTCGCTACTTGGTTTTTGGCTCTTATCCTGCTGAGCACACTGATCGTTCCTGTTCACCGCTCACAAAGCAAATGGGATGCTCACGAGAATTCAGCGCGCCTTATCTCATCACAAAAATCCACTCTCAGACCGGCAGAAGATCATTCAGCATGGCTGCCGCTGATCCTAAAAACATCAGCAATGCGTTTTCCCATTGGGGCAGTTTTTTATGGTAATTTTCGTCACCCTGACTCTTATATTTCGCTGGAGGAAGCTGCCCGCTATGATCTGATTGTCACCAGTCGTTCGGCAAGCTACGCTGGCTGGAGAAGCGGGCCTTCTCAGAAGGATGCCTTCCTGCGTCTAAAAGCGCTCAATCCTAAGCTCAAGATCATGGTGTACCAGATGGGACCGGGACAATATATCGAGTCCGACTGGGGTAAAGTTGGTGATGGATTGGATTGGGTCAAGGCAAACCACGGCAAAAATGCTTCTGATCGTTGGCTCAGCCTAGGGGTTTCCACAGGTGAATACCTGCGCGCTTTACCTTACCCAGTGGAACGGGCAATGCATCTAGGCAATCGCAATTGGCAGGATTACTGGAATGCCCGCACGGTACAGGATTTCTTTACCGCCGGGCAGCCCAATTACCTCGCCGGAGCAGACGGTATTTTCGCAGATGGCATGCAACCTAGTGTCCATTGGAGCAACAAATGGTGTCCTGAAAGCAAACTCTTCTTCCCTCAAGGAAGCACAATCCCCTATTGTGGAGATACTCAGAATAGCGCCGTAGACCATCCCGATTTTTACTATCAAGGTGGGACGTACAATACGGCGCGGTGGTACAGCGATCTGGTGTCCTTTCTCGATCGTGCAGTGCCTTATTGGAGAGAGAGAAATCTGCTGTTTGGTTTAAATGCTTGGATTGTCGTTGAGACCTCAACCCAACCCTATCGCAGGGACCTGAATCGCATCCAGCCTTTCCTCGTTATGGATGAATATAGTTTTTACGGCGATTCGTCGGGCAATGCTCCGACGGTCACCCAGTGGGAGCGCGCCTTAGCCAACTTGCGTGACGCACAGGGCTATCGCTTGTTTTCAATGAACCGCTTCATCACGAGTTGCAGTCAACAGGGCTTAGACCGCTTGGATTGCAAGAATCGGGCGGGGGCGAGCGGTTGGGATGTGTTATGGTTCAGCTTGATGAGTTTTTTGCTCGGCTATAATTTTGATCTAGAGAATCCCAATGGCTATTTCGCTTTTTCAGCCTGGGGCTATCAGGATCAATACGTATATCCCGAATACGATCGGCTGCCGGACATAGGAGCGCCTTTGAGCGAGGCGAGAAAAGAAGCCAATGGGTTGTGGCTTCGTCCTTTTGAGAGAGGGTTGATCGCCGTAAACATAACCGACCAAGAGATTCAATACCACCTTGCTCGGCAGGCTCGAGTGTTGGGGCACACAAACTTTCTTGATCCGAGCAGTGTTCCTGCAACCAGTCAGCTTGTGCTTCCTGCGGGACGTGGGGCTTTGCTTATCTACACGGAATAACGGAAGGGAACTGCGCAGGCGTCCTCGCCTGTTCTGCGATGGTTAGTAGCAGAAGGAACGTCCCTCTTTGCTAGGGGCAGGGCAGGCATTCTTCACCGATGAACAGGCGAGATTCTGCGTTCGTGAAGGACCATCCCTGCGAGGAAAAAGTGCATGGTTTGGCTCAGAAGAGCTCTGAACACTCCTCGCTGGACAAACATCGGGGGCTTGAATCAATAATTTTGCATTAAGTCCATTCCACTATAGAGATGAGCAACCTCCTCAGCGTATCCATTGAACATTAAGGTGGGGCGGCGGCCGCTTTCTCCGATGCGTCGTTCGGTTGCCTGTGACCAACGCGGATGGGGCTTTTGCGGGTTTACATTGGAATAAAAGCCGTATTCATCGGGAGCGATCAGGTTCCAAAAGGTCGCTGGTTGCGTTTCCGTCAATTCGATTTTGACGATAGCTTTGGCGCTCTTGAAACCGTACTTCCAAGGCACGACCAACCGCAAGGGAGCACCGTTTTGGTTAGGCAACATTTCTCCATACAAGCCGCTGGCTAAGATGGTGAGCGGATGGAGAGCTTCATCCAAGCGCAGCCCCTCTCGGTAAGGCCAGGGATAAAAGCTGGATCTCATGCCGGGCATTTCTTCGGGGCGAGAAACGGAAAGGAAGCTTACATAACGGGCGGAACTCAAGGGTTCGACATCGTTCAACAATTTTGAAAGGGGGAAACCTAGCCATGGAATCACCATGGACCATCCCTCGACACAGCGTAGGCGGTAGATGCGTTCCTCCTGAGGATACTTCCTCAGCAACTCTTCGATGTCAAATACCTGCGGTTTGGCAACCAGCCCACTGACCTCAATAGTCCATGGCCGCGTTTGAAAATCCTTGGCAAGGCGGGCGACAGCTTCTTTATCGGTTGAAAATTCGTAATAGTTGTTGTAGTTGGTGATAGCTTCATAAGGGGTCAAGGGATCGCCGTATTCATCCTGACCTGGCTGCGGCGTTACTCGAAGCGGCGGCGTAGCAGTGGATATTGGACGATCCGCAAGGCTACAGGCTGCCAAAAGGGCGGCAGCCGCACCGACTGCGCCTAACTTTAGAAACTCCCGCCGTCTTAAATATAGACTTCGAGGAGTGATTTCAGACGAACGAATGGGGATGCTCTTCCATACTGAAATTTTCATCTGAACCTCTCCATCTAGCTATCACTTAAAACTCAATTATGTCTATCATACTCAGATTTGTCTAAATAGGAAGTTAATCTTTCATCAGAATCGTGCTTGAAATTCCCTCATCTTCCTGTTTGAAAGCCTTTTCCGATTTGTCGTTTGCGTTCATAATTGAATTATGCAAACGATTCAAATTCCCTCTTTAGACTATCCCGTCCAGCGGATAAATGCTCAACACCTCGTCCTTGAGCTACCAACTACAGCGCAACGTTTTTATCGTCACGGCTGGCAGTCGTGGACGTTTAGCAGTTGGATCGATCCCCAAACACCTCCCCTACCGGTGCGGGCAGCCCAGTTTCGCGTTAAAGATGAGGACCCTCTCTACGCTCTGAATGACAAACACACCAGCGCTTGGTTAGCAGCTGTGCAACTTTGGCAGGATGACATCATATTCGTAGGGGGATTAGACTTGGGGGCTCGCTTGCAACTTGAGGGAAAATGTCTCTCGGCTTTTTACGAGGCAGATGGCGGCGACTGGCTGGTCGTTCGCGGCAGAGAAAAAGATGTATTCAACCTCTATGCTCAAGCCTTGCTGGAAAAATATCCCCGCCAACGAGAAGGTAATGCCCCGCGGGTGTGGTGTTCGTGGTATAGCTTTTATCGCTTTATTCACCAAAAGCTGCTCCGTCAGATCATTGACGACTTGAGAGCGCTGCCTTTCGATGTGATCCAAATTGATGATGGTTGGCAAATCAGCACGGGGGATTGGGAAGCAAACCGCAAATTCCCCGCTGGGATGGCCGACTTGGCAGGCCGGATTCAGACCAGTGGCAAACAGGCCGGTTTGTGGCTCTCGCCTTTTATCGTAACAACCGATTCCTCTCTTTATCGCCAGCACCCCGATTGGCTGCTGCGCGATGATGAAGGAAAGCCTGTGTTTGCTGGCCGCAACTGGAGCGGCATGACGTATGCCTTAGATGTTACTCACCCCGCTGTCTTGGAGTGGCTGGAAGAGACCATTGCCCGAGTTGTCGGGTGGGGATACTCCTATCTCAAGCTCGACTTTCTCTACGCTGCTGCACTACCGGGGGGACGATTTAGGCAAGTGCCCCGCGAGGTCGCTTATCGGGAAGCGATGCAGGTTGTGCGCCGCGCTGCATCCCAGGCTTATCTCCTTGCCTGCGGTGCTCCTGTCTTACCGTCCTTAGGCTTATGTGATGGAATGCGCATCGGGCCGGATGTCACCCCTTATTGGTTAAATCGACCGCTGAGTGCTTGGTTAAACAATCCTAATCATCCCAGCACCCAAAATGCCCTGCGCACCTGCCTGCATCGCCTGTGGCTAAAACCCCTGATTGATATTGACCCCGATGTGGTCTACTTTCGCTCCAAGTACAATGCCTTGAGCGCAGAGCAACGCCGTATGATGCAAGATTTGGCTTTGTTATGCGGTTTTCGCAGTACCTCTGATCCGCCACGCTGGTTAACAGCAAGCGAATTGGACGAACTGCGCCTATTCCTTATGCGGGAAGTGACATTTGAATCGAGAGGGGAATACTGTTACAAGCTAAACGGGCGTGAAGTGGATTTCGGGGTTGTCAATCCTCTCCCCCGCGGCAGAAATGTTCCCGTTTGGCTGGCGACCAATCTTGGTTTCTTACAAATGGGCTTGTGTGAAGTCTTGCCAGCGGTATGGGAGGCGATGCGATCTTGACCCTCTACATAAAGTAGGGGTGATTTGTGGGGAAAGAAGGACTTTTAGCTTGCAGGTATCGTATATCCAAGTCGTCAACAGATAACTTACATGGCGACTCTTTATTGGGCACGCTCTTTATGTCCGGTCGAACGCAGAGGTCCCTTTTATCATGTTGAATGAAGTAACCCACCTCCTGTCATTTCGAACGTAGTGAGCAACATCTTAGGGAAAAATTCCTCAGTCGCTGGCGCTCCTACTCATGACATCATTATTCGAGGGGG
>CAKZNJ010000195.1 GCA_937129505.1 uncultured Anaerolineae bacterium
AGCAGGATGATAGGGGAAGAGGTCAAGGGGATGTTGTTTGGGCAAAGAGAGCAGAAAATCAGGCATCTGCAGCAAATTGCGCTGATCGTCGTTAATAGAAGGAATAATCGGGAAACGGACGTTAATGGAATGACCAAGAGCGCTGAGACGGTGCAAGTTTTGCAAAATGATTTGGTTCGAGACGCCGGTGAAATGACGGTGACGCTCCTCATCAATCAGTTTGAGGTCATAGAGAAATAAATTCACCTCTCGACGCACTCGGTCAAGGGTCTCCCAACTGGCATAGCCGCAGGTGTCTAGGGCAGTATGGATGCCCTGCTGCTGACAAGCTCTTAATAATCCGCCCAGAAAGAGCGGTTGAAAGAGCGGTTCGCCCCCGGAGAAAGTCACTCCACCGCTTGATTGCTCGTAGAAGGGACGATCGCGCTCGATTTCTTGCATGACTTCAGCAATTGTCATGCGTTTCCCAACCAGCTCGCGCGCTTCCGCATAGCATTCTTCGATACAAGCACCGCACAGGGTGCAAAGGGTGCGATTGGTGACAAAAGAATCGTTTTGCTGAGAGATTGCGCCTTGCTCGCAGACATCCAGGCATGCCCCACAGCGAATACAGCGGTTTTCACGCAGAAAAATCTCAATTTCTGGCGTCTTACCTTCGGGATTATGACACCACCAACAGTTCAGTGGACAGCCTTTAAAAAATACAGTGGTGCGAATCCCTGGACCATCGTGCACCGAATATTTGCGGATATCGAAGAGGATACCGCTGAGTGTGTTTTCGATCACCATGCTTTCGCTACACCTTGAAAGAGATAAAACGCCAATTTGATTACCCAAACGCTCTAGGTATTCCGAACGGATCGTTTTCAATTTTACTCCCAAAATACCATCAGTCCATTGAAAGCGGTTATTGACCCCGAAACCAATCTCGATGTCGTACGGATGCGCCTGGTCGAGAACCTAACCGCAGAACCCAATGGCAGGGTAAGTTATACCTTTCGTCCCTCTTCCTTTTATGCCCAATCGCCATTTCACTGGCTTTGGCAATCAAACAAGCCGTCTCCGAGGTGCCAGCCTCATCCTAGGCAAGAGCTGTCCGCCAAACGGCGCCGAATCGCTCAAAGAGGAGCTTTAGGGCAATTGCCCCTGCTTACCCCCTTGCCGCTGATAGAAGCAAGTGCTTCCCTCCTTACCCGAAATCGGCTACCGCACCACCAGAACCGGACAGGTTGCCCGTTGGATGACATCTTGGCTCTGGCTACCAAGCAGTAAACTCGCTAAAGCCCCTAAGCCCCGTGAACCGACAACAATAAGATCAACTCCTCGCACTTCGGCGACCCGCAAGATCACATCCGCTGCAGTTCCCTCCAAAGCCTCTGTCTCCACCACTT
Organism: uncultured Anaerolineae bacterium; assembly: GCA_937129505.1. GTDB lineage: Bacteria > Chloroflexota > Anaerolineae > Anaerolineales > UBA4823 > NAK19. The sequence goes on from CAKZNJ010000195.1 coordinate 1,392, forward strand.
TAGGGGTGAAACCAACGTTTTGCAATGCCTGATCAAGCACCCGATCCGCTTCGTGTAGCCTCTCAGAAATTGCTTCTTGTAGATTGGGCTCTCCTAAGCTGGCGGGAATCGGGGCATAAGCATGAACGATCACCAGATCGGCATTACAGGTGCGCGCCAGCTCACCAGCAACTCGAACGGCTTTTAGGGCATGTTCCGAGCCATCTACGCCGACCAGAATTTTATTGAACATTGTGCACCTCCGTCATGAATCTGCGATCATCTCTCAAGCTACCGCTTGACGGTATCCTGACATCTCAATTAACCCAACTACCGCCAAGCACTCCCCTCGGATTTTATCACAGGCGACTTAGCCAAGGTTTTTTATTTCGATTCAGAACCTCACTTGAAAATGAGCGGAAAGTAGTTGCGATGGTCGAAACCGGCGGGAAGGTAAAGATGAAAACTGACAATTCCATCCATAACGTTGCTGTCAATACTTAAGCGCACTTCGCCCCAGCTCTCATAATGTCCGCCGGTGTATTGCCTTAGCCGTTGGTGGTCCTTCCATAAGTCATTTGACAAACAATAGACATCCCATACTGTGGCTTCTGGATTATACGTCTCGTGAATCCAATGAGCAGCCCAAATTACAGGTGGCGGATTGGGGAGATCTGCAAATTGGCTCAACGGTCCACCTGTGCTATACACACCGCCGATCATTCCCAATTCGTTCATTCGCTCCACCCAACCGTTGATAAACGCGCGCGCCGCCTGATTGCAAGCCTCTTTTTTGATGTCATAGTACTCTAAATCGTAGTAAATCACACTGCCGCTGCCGGATGCATTGGTCAACCCCAGTTGCTGAGCCGCTGCGGTTGCAGCTTCCGCTTCACTGCGACCCTGTTGATAAGACACGAACGGATCTGCGCTCATGCGGTGTTTATAGCTCGTACAGGAAGCTTGTAACCCAACCCAAGTGGGAATTAGCCCCCAGCCTTGTTGGCGCAGTTGAGCGATAAATTCTGGCGTCAACAAGGTATTCTTACAAGCGCGATGGATGCCGCCAATATACAGATTGACTGCCCGATAAGGGCTGTGCACTCGCCAGACAGCCAGTTTTTGCAAAGTTGGTATTTCACATTTATCGAAACTCTGTCCCTGCATAAAAGCAACGAGAGGGCCTAATTGCGTTTGTTCTTCTAGCGGCTGGAGAAGGGGATCAGGAGCAAGGTAGGCTGTGTTTACCAGCCGTTGACTCGTTATCGAGTCTTTGCCATTCGGTAAACTCACCCTTTTCCAGTCCCGTCCAGCGTTGCTCGTTGCCCACAAGGTTTGCACCGTCTGACACCGCAACTCCTGATGATAGCCGCCGCTGGGAGAGTAGGTCACAGCACCTGCCTCACAGTTTCCCTGTTGCTCTAGTTTCCAGTCAACCAATGCTGACTTTCCGTTAGGAAGCCCGCCTTTCCCGCTAAGTTCTGGCAACGTGATTAAATCGCCCATCATCGGTTGCCAAGTCGCGCCGCCGTCGGGCGAGAAATAAACCTCATCCCCTCGCGGGCCGCCGCTCAGCCATAAGTCGCTTCCCCCCTCGATACGGATTGGCTCGGCAATCGGCAAGTCAAAACGCTGCCAGCTTTTTGCCCCATCCAAACTGCGATAGAGCACACCAACGCTGAAATTGGCACTGGTAACGAATCTCCGCACCAGCCAAAGCGTATTGTGATCCCCTACGGTTAGGTAATCCTCAGCAACTGGCAGAGAAACATCTTCATGAACGAGGGGGAGAGGGTGAATCGTCCAGTTTTGACCGCTATCGGTAGTGTAGCCCACCCATGCCCGATTTTCCCCCCGTCCATCCTCTTCTCTCAGCACAACCCACCCCCTCTCCATGTTCTGGAATGACACAGCGGAAAGTCGCTGTCCCTGCTGGAGCGGAGGGGTAATCTCACGCCAAAATTGTCCTCCAGTGCGGGTCAAATACAATGCTTCACCCATCCATATCCAACCTTCCAATTCACCCAGCCGTTCATAGGCATGAATTTCAGCGGCCGAGTTAAGTTCAGTTTGGGCACTTGAGGGGGAGAGTTTTGCTTGACCAAATGCCACGAGCCAAGCTACCAGAACGCTGCCGACACCAAGCAACAGTCGCTCTATCCAACGGGTCTTTCGGTAGCAATGCATAACTGAATTTTAATCTTGAATATGCAGTTCCAGCAGGCAAATAGCCTTGCAACTTCGCAAGGTGAGGGGCTCACCTTTTCGCTTGGCTTACCATCATCCTAGAAAGCGGCGTAGGGAAGCAGCGCGTAGGATCAATTCATCGAAATGCTCAGAACGGTTGTCTCGAATTGCCTGCGTGATCTCACGGCTAATGCGGATATGCTCGTTATCAGGTTGATAATCGATCTGCAAGCGTTCAACCGCCTGACAGATGCGTGGCGGCAAGTAGGGACTATCCAAGTCCACATACTTTAATGTATCTGCTAAGTCGGCGTCAAAATTCACCACCGTCTGGCGCAAAAAATTAATCTCCTCGTTTGAAAGAACATGCAAGCCAAGCAGTTCAGGAGGAATTCCCAGCGAGTAGAGCGCACAGGTAAAAGCAATCGCTCGAGGCAGGGAGACATGACTGACATTGCGGAAGTAGCCAAAAAGGCCGGAATGAGATTTTCGCTTCCGCCGCCGCGGCACATACTTGGCAAGCAAATTGATCAGAGGTGCTAATTGAATCACCTGTTCCCGATACACTTGGGTTGTTTTCTCCATGATAGCAAAGCATTGCTCCGCATCGACTTCGGTCGCTGGACGGCGAGGGATTTGTTTGAGTCTTTGTATCGCAGTAACGACTTCTAAGGGAGAATAATCGTACTTGAAAGCCGACTGAATCGTAAAGGTTTGCACGGAAGGAAATTCGCGGGTGACTGCTTCGATGGTGGTAGGTTTTAGATTACCCCGAAAAGGAGCAGAGCCCATCCCCAAAATGGGGTAAAGCTCAATTCCCAATCGTTTGGAAAGTTGATCCAACTGGTAAAGGGCAATCTTATTTGCTAAGACGGTGCTGACAAGCCCCGAATTCATCGCCGGATCCGAGCGGGCAAAGAAAACCCTTTGATACTCCAACTCCTTGTCTTGCAGATATTCTTCCATCACTTTGGCAGCATTGAGCAAATTTTCCACTCCCTCAAAGAGCGGAATGACATTGATCCGTTGAGGACGAAAGCAACCCAACCACTCGCCAATGGTAAGGGTATCGCCGGGGATGCGCTGGTTATCCTTAGCAGCGATAAAGTGAACGTAATAGGCGTAAACGCGATTGATGTCGGCGGCGGAAACCGTCATGGGCAGGATGACTTCAAAGATGGGCGGAGGGTTCTGCGGATTAAACAGAACGGCTGCATCATAAGAGCGTGGGATGCTACCCAAAGTTTCGAGCAGGATTTTCGCTTCGGTCTTTTCAATCGCCGGGTTAGGAACACGCGGTGTAATAAAAACATGCTCCCCCAACAGCACTTGACGGAAAAAAGGCTCATAGGTGGAAAGCAATTTCTTTACCACGAAATTATCCACTTCTTTGCCTTCATAGTCCCACATCTGCTCATCGCACCCCAGATGGGAAAAGACATAATAAGCCTCTTGCACCTCATCTTCTCCCTGTAATTCCGCTTCGGAGGCGAAGAAAGGGATCTGAACATTATCGGGATGTTGCGTGCTCATACAACGGGGGATATGGGGCATAACACACCTCACCAAACAGGTATTAGCAGAGTATTATACCAAAGAGTGAGTCGGGTTGAGCTTACAGCTTTTTTGGGGGTACCGTATCTTTAATTCATGAAATTCGATGTATGAAGACCGCACTCATAGTGGGAGGGATTTGCGGCATGATTGCTTATTCTTACGATCCTGTGGGACGAAAATGCCATAGAAAGATATTTTAGCCATATTATTATCGATTAAATTTTAGCGGCAGATTTGTATCTGATTATCACGAGCCAAAATAAACTATCCAAATATCCGAGACGTGATTGGATGATCTTATGAAAGATACCCTCGTAACGGAAGATGTGACAGCTTTTCCCTATCCGTGATAGCAACCTATAAGGGCAAAAGGAATAGAAGGATTACGACATCAGCAATTCTCAACATAGGTAGATGAAGGAATGCCCGGAGGTTTTTGCAGCAAGATTCGGTAATTTTCAAAAATATTGGGGAACA
>CAKZNJ010000196.1 GCA_937129505.1 uncultured Anaerolineae bacterium
AGCTTCCGAGCAGGCAAGTTCGGCTCGGCTTGGATTTTGTATATCTCTACCCCCTCGAACAATGATGTCATGAGTAGGAGCGCCAGCGGCCTCCGCCATGTCATTCCGAACGAGCGCCCGCGAGTGAGGAATCTTTATGACATGGCAGGTGGCTGCATTCGACAGAACGGGATGAGTCCGGCCTTCTGGGCAGCAATGATTCTCAAACAATCTATTAGCCTGGCCAGCTCTCTCTGATTCCACCCATTGAGCGAGATCACCATTCGGCAATCATTAACCACAGGGCGTGCCGATTCAATTTACAATAAGGCATTAAACGAAAAACCATAGCTCCCTGAGCTATGGTTGATTTCGAGTAGCGGGGCCCAGACTCGAACTGGGGACCTTTGGGTTATGAGCCCAACGAGCTGCCACTGCTCCACCCCGCATCGCTTTATCTTTGCAAAACAACAATATAGCATTCCTAATTTCCTTTGTCAAGAGTGATTAACGAGATTTTAGTAATCTTTAATCTACTAAATGGTTTGCCAATAATCACCCTTCCTACAATTTCAGCATAGTTTCTTCATGCTATAATGAATCAATGCAATTTGAGATTTTCACCCTCTTCCCCGAAGTCTTTACCCCTTATCTCCAGACCAGCATCCTGCAGCGCGCCCAACAGCGGGGGTTAATCACTATCCATCTGCACAACATCCGCGATTACACCACCGACAAACACCATATCACCGATGACGAACCCTACGGCGGCGGGGGGGGGATGGTCATGAAACCGGAGCCGATCTTCGCCGCGGTGGAAAGCGTTTTGGGCTCACCGCCACCTTGCCCGGTGATCCTGCTCACGCCGCAAGGACGAACCTTCAATTATCAAATCGCCCGCCATTATGCCCAATTTACCGAACTTGCCTTGATCTGTGGTCGTTATGAGGGAGTTGACGAAAGGGTACGCGAGCACCTCGTGAGCGATGAACTTTCGATCGGTGATTATGTGCTCAGCGGCGGCGAATTGCCAGCCTTGGTAGTGGTTGACGCCATCAGTCGCTTCGTGCCCGGCGTTTTGGGAGACCCCGAGGGGGCGTTCGATGATTCCTATGCTTCGGGGTTGCTGGAATATCCCCATTACACTCGCCCCGCCGAGTTTCGAGGGTGGAAAGTGCCCGAGGTGCTGCTCAGCGGCGATCATGGGCGAATTGCCCGCTGGCGCAGGGAGCAAGCCCTGCTGCGCACTTGGCAACGCCGCCCTGATCTGCTCGAAAAGGCAGCTCTTTCAAAAGATGATTGGTCATTCCTTGAAAAATTACGCCAGACACAGCCCATCTTTGCTGAAGGAGATCAAGATGAAATTTAGCTATGGCAAGACCTTCTTGTTGGGTTTCGGTTTCTTTGGGGTCAGTGTGATTTGGAGTGTTTATAACGCCTTCGTGCCGCTCTTCTTGGCAAATAAATTCAACCTCGCCCCCGCTTTCATCGGCTTTTTTATGACGTTGGATAACATCGCCGCCCTGTTGATTCAACCCCCGGTCGGCGCTTGGTCCGATCGCCTGCGCACGCCCATCGGTAGGCGGATGCCCTTTATTCTGATCGGCGCACCTATCGGAGCGATTGCCTTTGGTTTGATCCCCGTCGCAGCCATCTTGCCCCTTTTCGTGGCTTGCACCAGCACGTTACTCCTTTCGATGGCCTTTTGGCGAACTCCTGTTATTGCTCTGATGCCCGACATCACCCCTTCCCAATATCGCTCGCAGGCAAATGGTATCATCAACTTTATGGGCGGCGTTGGGGCAATCATCGCTTTCCTTGGCGGTTCAACACTTTATCGCATGAATCCCGCCTTTCCTTTTTGGTTGGGCTCCGCCTTGGTTATCCTCGCTGCGATCATGGTCTTCCTCTTCATCAAGGAGCCAACCACCTTCGAAGAGAGTGAGCAAAAGCCCAGCCTGATCATCAGCTTAAAAGACGTCCTGCGCGACCGCGACCGCAGTGCTTTGCGCGTCTTATTGGCGATCTTCTCATGGTTTGTCGCCTACACAGCAATCGAGGCATTCTTTACGTTATATGCCAATAAACATTTAGGCATGGAAGAAGCCGACGGCGCCCGTCTGCTCGGTCAGCTCTCTTTGATTTTTGTCCTCTTTGCCATCCCCAGCGGTTACCTCGCCAGCCGCATCGGCCGACGCGTCACCATTCTGACCGGCATTACGCTGATGATCCTAGGCATGTTGCTCATGTACTTTTTGCCGGGTAGCGTGTTGACCCTTGTGTTGACCAAGCTACCGGTTTTGGGGACGGTGCCGGTGATTGGGGTTATTCTCATGGTAGCCGGACTGGCTTGGGCGTTGATCAACATCAACTCGTTACCGATGGTGGTAGATATGACCGATGCCGCTCGATTAGGCACTTACACGGGGTTATATTACCTCTTTTCTACTCTTGCAGCTATCGCTGGACCGAACATCAACGGCTGGATCATCCAATTGACCGGTCGAAACTACAATAACGTCATGTTGGTTGCCCCATTTTTTATGTTTTTGGCTTTTCTTCTCATGGTTGGCGTGCGGCGTGGCGAGGCGCGCCAACCCTAATAAGGCACATCGATGTGGGAACTCTCTCCCCATTGGCTGATTTATTGCGATGAGCACCTGTTAGTGATCAATAAACCAGCCGGACTGCGGGTGTTACCCGATGGGTATCACCCCGAAACCGAACATGTGCGGTCTCTCCTCGAACCTCAGTATGGACGCTTATGGATTGTGCATCGGTTGGACAAAGATACCAGCGGCGTCCTGCTTCTCGCCCGTTCTGCTTGTGCGCACCGCGCTCTTAATCGGCAGTTCGACAGCCGCTCAGTAGAGAAAATCTACCATGCTCTGGTGGTTGGCACTCCCCGCTGGGATGAAATCACCATCACCGCACCACTGCGGGTGAACGGTGACCGTCGTCACCGCACGGTAGTGGACTTCGAGAAAGGCAAACCCGCCATAACCCTCTGCAAAAGGTTGCAAAGTTTCAAAGAATGTGCCCTCCTCTCAGTCCAACCTAAGACAGGGCGCACCCATCAGATCCGCGCCCACCTGGCTTCCCTTTCTCACCCAATTCTGGGCGATTCCCTTTATGGATTTTTGCCCAATAGGTTATCTCTGCCTCTTCCGATCGAACGCCTAGCCTTGCACGCCTGTTCAATTCAGCTCAATCACCCTCAAACAGGCGAGAGAGTCCAGTTCAATGCTCCTTACCCCTCAGATTTCGAGAACTGGCTCGAACAATTGCGAGCATTCGAGCAGAACCGTAGAAAGGGCGAGTGATTTTCTGCAAGAATCACAAGAGCATGCAGATTAATCGGATAAATCTTACTCAACTGCTCTTTACGCTCCCACTATGCTGACAAAAAAAGGGCAGGGGTTTTTGTCCATATTGACAAATCTACGAGAGAAGAGTACACTTCATGCGGATTGGGGAGTAGCCTCCCAGCAGGGAACAGGTTTTCGTCATGACGAAGCTTGGCTTCCGGAAACCTGAGCGCAAGAGTGCGTTAGGCAAGACCATTCGTGGTGAATGGTTTTTTTATTTTTAAGCCGAGGATTGAAGGATGAAAAACTGGCATCAACTCGAGATTGAGCAGACCCTAAAGCAGCTCACAACAAACCCCAAAACAGGGCTCTCCACTGCTGAAGCGCAAAAGCGACAGGAAGAATACGGCCCAAATCAGATCATCGAGCGGGGGATGAAAAGCCCTTGGCAGATTCTGCTGGATCAATTCACCGAAATCATGGTGGTGATCTTGATCATCGCTGCGGTGATTTCCATCCTAATGCATGAGGTCACCGATGCAATCGTCATCCTAATTATCGTCGTGCTCAACGCTGCCCTTGGCTTTTCACAGGAATATCGCGCCGAGAAGGCAATGGCAGCCCTCAAGCGTCTCTCTGCCCCAAAGGTGAAGGTTCGCCGCGAGGGACATCTAATCGAGATCCCTGCCAGCGAACTGGTCCCCGGCGACATCGTCCAGTTGGACGCCGGCGATGCCGTGGCTGCGGATTGTCGGCTGATTGAAGCCATCAACTTGCGCGTCCAAGAAGCTGTCTTAACCGGCGAATCCGAAGCGGTGGAAAAACACACCGAACCTATCCCAGTAGAAAAGCTACCCCTTGGCGATCAACGCAATATGGCGTTCATGGGCACGGTTACCACTTACGGACGGGGGCTTGCTGTTGTCGTTCGCACCGGCATGAAAACGGAATTGGGCAAAATTGCCGACATGCTCCAAAGCGTGGAACAAGAAAGCACGCCACTCCAGAAGCGCTTGAAACAGCTTGGCAAGGGATTGGCGTTGGCCGCTTTAGCGATTGTCGTGCTTATTTTCTTCCTCGGCATTTTGCGTGGCGAACCGCTGCGCCTGATGTTCATGACCGCCATTGGCATGGCGGTGGCGGTCATCCCCGAAGGACTGCCGGCCGTGGTGACCATTGCCCTAGCGCTTGGCGCGCAAAGGATGCTTCAACGGAATGCTCTCATCCGCAAACTGCCGGCAGTCGAGACCCTCGGCTCTGTAACGACCATCTGCTCCGATAAAACGGGAACGTTAACCGAAAACCGCATGACCGTGACGGTGATTGATATTGCCGGAAACAGGGTGGACTTTTTAGAAAAAATGAAATTCTACTCGCCCACCGTATCGGAGGATGAAAAACTGCACCCCCTGCGCATCAAATATCCGGAAGTCGCCCTGATGCTGGAGGCCGGCGCTTTATGCAATGATGCGATCATCGAAAAAGAATTCAGGGAAAGCGGGGGCTACCGCACCGTTGGCGATCCGACCGAAGGGGCTTTGGTGGTTGCCGCTGCGCGGGCAGGGCTGTGGAAGGAAGAACTAGAGCAAATCCTACCGCGGGTAGCAGAGCTACCGTTTGACTCTGAGCGGAAAAGGATGACAACCGTGCATCGGCTTAATCAACAAGTCAGTCGAGACATCCCCTTACAAAGCACGCACCTCCTGAATGACTTAGGAGATCATGCCCTGATTTCCTTTACGAAAGGGGCGGTGGACAGTTTGCTCCAGATCTCCAACCGGGTCTGGACAAACGGTAAGAGTGAGCCGCTCAACGACGAGTGGAGAAGAAGGATCCAGCGCGCCAATGAAGACCTTGCCAAGCAGGGCGTGCGCGTGTTGGGAGTCGCCTTTCGCATCGATGAGAACCTAACCGAACAAGCGCAAATCCAACCTCGTGAGGAGGAGCTAACCTTTGTTGGCCTGTTTGGCATGATCGACCCTGCTCGGGCGGAGGTCAAAGACGCGGTAGCAACTTCTCTGTCCGCCGGGGTTCGCCCGATTATGATCACCGGCGATCATCCCTTAACAGCTTCCTACATCGCCCGTCAGCTGGGAATTGGCGGTCTGAGTCATGAAGTCATCAGCGGTCAAGAGCTCGAAGAAATGTCCATTGACGAATTGAAAGAGAAGCTCAAGACCGTTTCGATCTTTGCTCGCGTCTCCCCGGCTCACAAAATGAAAATCGTCGAAGCGCTCCAACAAAAAGGAGAAATTGTCGCCATGACCGGCGATGGGGTGAATGACGCCCCCGCACTCAAAAAAGCCGACATTGGCGTTGCCATGGGAATTACCGGCACCGATGTCTCTAAAGAGGCCTCTGAGATGGTGCTGTTGGATGATAACTTTGCTACCATTGTCGCCGCCATTGAGGAAGGGCGGCGCATCTACGATAACATTCGCAAATTTATTCAATATACCTTGACCTCGAACGCCGGTGAAATCTGGGTTATGCTCCTAGGTCCGTTCTTTGGATTATCTCTGCCACTCACCCCCTTACAAATTCTGTGGATCAATCTGGTCACCGACGGTTTACCCGGCTTAGCTCTCACCGTTGAACCCGCCGAGCCGGACACCATGAGACGTAAACCCTATCCTCCCCATGAAAATATCTTTACCCGTGGCTTGGTGATCAGCATCCTGTGGATTGGCATCCTAATGGGATTGACTTCCCTCCTAGCGGGGATCTGGGCTTTCCAGAGCGGTCGGGCGCAGAGCTGGCAGACGATGGTCTTTACAACGCTCACCTTAGCCCAAATGGGGAACGTGCTGGCCATTCGCTCAAATCACTACACCTTGCGCCAAATTGGTTTGTTGTCCAATAAGCCCCTGCTTGGAGCCGTCTTATTGACCTTTGTTCTGCAGCTAGCAGTCATCTATGTGCCGTTCCTGCAATCCATCTTCAATACCGTGCCGCTCTCGCCTGAGGAACTGCTGATTTCGTTTGCATTTAGCATTGTTGTCTTTCTGGCGGTAGAATTCTACAAATGGTTTCGCTACCAACGGAAGGCGTAGGAAAGGGAAAGAGCTTCCTCATTGATTGTTAGAATTCTATCAAAAATCATTTGCCCTTCTTGACGGATGACCGTCTGCATGGTATTATCTTAACGTCAATATTAGCACTCTCGGCTTGAGAGTGCTAATTTGGATAGGTGTGTATGGCAGAATTAACCGAACGACAAAGACTGATTCTGGCCTTGATTATTCGCGAGTACATTGAGACGGCGCAGCCGGTTGGCTCGGAGAGCCTGCAGAAGCGCTACCACCTCGATGCCTCGCCGGCCACGATCCGCAATGACATGGCGGCTCTGACCGAAGCCGGTTACCTGCGCCAACCGCATACCTCTGCCGGGCGCGTGCCCACGGAAGATGGCTATCGTTATTTTGTCCGCCAACTGATGGGACATATCGAATTGCCCGCAGACACCAAGCGGACCATCACGCATCAGTTCTACCAGATTGGGTATGACCCCGATCGTTGGATGCGTTTAGCGGCCTCAGTGCTTGCTCAACAGGCAAAAGCAGCTTCACTGGTCACTGCACCGCATGTCGAACAAGCCCGTTTCAAACACTTAGAGTTAATCAGCACGCGCGGGCGGCAGGTGCTCATGGTGTTGGTTTTGGCGGGAGGAGATGTTCGTCAGCAGATGCTGACTCTGGCGGAGCCGGTCACGCAGGATCAGCTCAGCGCCGCAGCAAACCATCTCAATCAGCTTCTCAGTGGCCTCGGTCCTGAAGCGATTGCTGCCCTATCCACACCGCTGGATGCGCTGGAACAAGATTTGGTGCGCCTGATCGTCGAAGAACTCCATCATTCTAGCCAATTATTGGGCAAAGAGGTATACCGCGACGGCTTGACGCATGTCCTATCCCAACCCGAGTTCTCAGAAAGCGAGTCGGCGCGCAAGGCTCTGCGCATCCTTGAGGAACGCCCCCTTTTGGAAGATTTGCTCACCCGCACCCTCGAGACGACCAATGTGGGTGGGGTGCAGGTGTTAATTGGCGGCGAAGGTACTTGGGAGGAACTGCGCGACTGTTCCATGGTCTTAGCCCGCTATGGCGCCCCCGGGTTAGCAACGGGAGCTTTGGGCGTCCTCGGTCCAATCCGCATGGCGTATGGCCGCAGCATCTCAACGGTGCGTTTCGTGGCTGGCTTGCTCAGCGATTTGGTCGTTGAATTGCACTCCGAATAGAGGCTGTTGCCCGCCAAACTTAGGTTGAGGAGGTAGCTCAGGATGAGCGAGGAAAAACCAACCCACAATGAGGAAGAACAAAACTCACAACCATTAATCGCTGAAGAAGAAGAATTCATGGCAGAAGAAATATCTCCCACAGAAACAATTGAAGAAGAGGATATCCAAACCAAATTGAACGAATTAGAAAAGAAAGCAAACGAATACCTAGATGGTTGGCAAAGGGCGAGAGCGGAATTTGCCAACTATAAAAAGCGGGTCGAACGTGAGCAAGCTCAGACCTATCAACTCGCCAGCAGCACAGTGTTAAAAAAATTCCTCGATGTCGTGGATGACTTGGAGCGCGCCCTGAAGAATTGCCCGCCCGAGATTGGCAGTACCGAATGGGCGCAGGGCATCGAGTTGATCTACCGCAAGATTCTATCCATTATGGAGTCCGAGGGCGTAACCAAGCTAGAAGCCGAGGGTCAACAATTCGATCCCAACCTGCATGAGGCAATTTCTCATGAGCAGGTCGAGGGATACACGGAAGGGCAAATTATCGAGGTAGTCAAACAGGGCTACCGGGTAGGTGACCGCGTTCTGCGCCCGGCTGCGGTGCGCGTGGCGCGTTAGATCACCGCCACACGAATTTGATCTCGATCAAACTGGAGGCAAAACATGGGAAAGATTATCGGCATAGACTTAGGAACAACGAACTCTGTCGTTGCAGTAATGGAAGGTGGAGAGCCTACGGTGATCCCTTCGGCTGAAGGCGAACGTCTGGTGCCTTCGGTGGTGGCGGTGAACAAGAACCACGAACGCCTGACCGGCCGCGTGGCGCG
>CAKZNJ010000197.1 GCA_937129505.1 uncultured Anaerolineae bacterium
CCCAAATCGCAGCTAGGATGCCATAAACGGAAAGCAGAAAAGTAATTGCAAGCGTGCCGTAACCAAGGTCGGTAATCATGAGGGCTCCAATCTGTCTGGAAAGAAAACTTGCTTATCCTTCACTTTGTTCCGGTAAAGCTTCTTCATATTTAGTGGGGCATTTGAGCAATAATTCTTCTGCGTAGAAGATGCCATCCTCACCTAATTTTCCAGTCATGATGGCTTGAGCTTCATCGCGCAGGAGATCTGGTTTGACGCCCTGATAAACTACTTGCAAGCGTGGTCGAGTAGGGTCGGTGACCGCGGCATGTAAGACAGCGGCTAAACCGCCTTGAGCTTCGATTTCTCTATTATCCCCCGGCACATGAGCGACAGTAAAGGTGAGCGTTAGTGTTTGCGGGTCATATTGAATCGAGTCGCCGATCACAGCGCCCGAGACGCGCAAATCGCGCCCAAGCACCTGGGTGCCTTTTTCTTCTAATTCTGCAACCGTCATAAAGTATTGTGCGCTTGCTTGGGTTGAGGTGATAATCAGATAGATTACCGCAGCAACGATCAACAGTCCACCGATCAAAAACTTCAGCCGATTGGCTGCCATGTTAGGGGTTGAAGTCGAGACTGTCCGTTCCATCGAATTACCTCCGAAAGACATTTTCATCCATAAAGCTTTCTGTTCCAATTATCACAAGTTTAACCGAGAATTCGGCAAATAAGATTAACATTATCTAAGATCGTTAAGACCTTACAACAAGATTTTACCAGATTGCCGAGCGTTTCGAATACAAACAGAAAACAAGCGCATGATCGTTTTGAGAATTATCATGCGCTTGCATTGGGCATCTATCCAAAACGAGCTAAGAAAGAAATCACCTCATTCTTGGGTAATGCTCGGGGTTGGCTTTTGCATTCCTGACTCAAACAATCTTCCTGGCCTCCAAGGTGTGCCGATCAAGGGTAACAGCCAGCGATCTAAACCCCACCATCCTGCAGTTTTCCAGGCCAAGATCAAGAAGATTGAGAAAGTAAACAAGACGGGGTTAATGCTAGCTGTGCCGGCCATCATGAAATTCCAGTTCATGAAAGCGCCAAAGAATGCTGCAATCCCCACAAAGGCGCCGAAGAGCAACCCTAGTCCGACCAGCAGCTCACCGAATACGATGAACTTTGAAAACCAAGTATAATGCCCACCATCCAATAGGCTTTGGATAAAAACCCGGTACCACTCAAACGCAATCGGTGGTCGCGCAGGAGGCTCAGGAATTTGGATTGCCCTTTGCCAAAAACCTTTCAGAGCTTCGCCTCCTGCCATCCAAGCCGGGTTGTTGATTTTTCCCCAGCCTGACGTGAGCCAAGTGTAGCCTACGTAAACTCTCATGATAAGCCATAGCCACGCCCAGCGTGGATTCCCGAATAACTGGTTCGCAAAATGAGGATCGGTGATCTCAACAACTTGGT
>CAKZNJ010000198.1 GCA_937129505.1 uncultured Anaerolineae bacterium
ATCGGCAGTATCGAACACAGCTAAGGAGTCGAATCGCATGGTATAGGGGCCTAAGCTGAGTTCTTGTCCTTGCGCCAGAGTGCCTTGGGTTTCTTTTTGAAACAGTTCGATACCGATAATGCCTATTGCCATGAGGACGACACCCAGATGGATGATATAGCCACCGTAGCGCCGTCGGTTTCGACCGGCTAAATTCCAAAAGGCGAGAAGGAGCGATTCGTTGCGGCTGCGCGAGCGGGCGATGACCGCTCTGCCGTACTCATAAAGAGTGACAAAGGCGACAAAGGCAGCTAACCAGAAGCCTAATAAAGCTGCTGCGTTGCGCACGCCGCTCACAAACACAACAACAGGTACCAATAAGGAGAAAACGGTGGGCTTCCAAACCGCTCGTCCTAGCGTTTGGAAGGTGGAATGTCGCCAAGCAGCTAACGGCGCAATGCCCATCAAGAACAGCAAACCGGCAAAGAGCGGTGCGGTTGCCCTTTCATAAAAGGGTGGACCAACGGTTACCTTCTGTCCAGTGATAATCTCAGAGATCAAGGGAAAGATTACGCCCCAAAAACATACCACCAGAATCCCCAAGAAAAGCAGGTTATTGAGTAAAAAAAGCGCTTCGCGCGACAGCAGGGAGGTCATGTGTAAATCGGATTTTAACTCTTGCCAGCGATGGAGTATTAGTCCAAGCGAGATAACGAAACTTGCTCCGATGTAGATAAAAAACAGTGGCCCAATAGCACTCTGAGCAAAGGCATGCACAGAGGATAAAACCCCCGAACGAGTTAGAAAGGTGCCAAATATGACCAGATTATAGGTGAGGATGATCAGGATCATGTTCCAATGCTTTAGCATGCCTCGCTTCTCTTGGATCATGACCGAGTGCAGGAAAGCTGTCCCAGTCAGCCAGGGCATGAAGGCAGCAATTTCGACTGGATCCCACCCCCAGTATCCCCCCCATCCTAAAACGTCATACGCCCAACGGCCGCCCAGAATCAGCCCAAGAGAAAGAAACAACCAGGCGACTAGACTCCACCGCCGGGTGAGGCGAATCCAACGATCGTCGGTTCGACCGGTTATGAGCGCTGCAATAGCGAAAGCAAAGGGAATCACGAACGAGACGAACCCCAAGTACAGCATGGGGGGATGGATGATCATGCCGGGATGGCGCAACAAGGGGTTTAAGCCCTTGCCGTCACTCTGAAAATAGGGAATGGCT
>CAKZNJ010000199.1 GCA_937129505.1 uncultured Anaerolineae bacterium
CGATCGCTCGCGCTCTAGCCAATGATCCCCCCATCATAGCAACCGATGAACCGACCGGAAATCTAGATTCTCGAACTGCAGAGAATATTATGGAGTTGTTTGAGGAGCTAGTCGAGCAGGGAAAAACACTGCTCATGGTGACCCATGATCCACAATTGGCAACCAGAGCGCAACGGATCATCGCCCTCGCCGATGGACGTATTATCCAGAGCTAATTTTGGATAATACTTACGCGTTTTTTACAGCTTTAAAATTAAAGGTGGGTTATAATGACTACGGAGATGATGGCTTGATCTACCAGATGAGAGTAGAATGGACTCTGGAATAACTGACTTATTGCGACGGATAGCGGCTGCTGAAGGGGAAATACGCTTGCTCAATGTCTATCAGGGCATTCCGATTGCTTTTCCAGCGGCGATTGTCTTTGTGGGGCAAAATTCGGTCACGGTCAAAACAGAACGCTACCAGCTTGTTTGTCTCTTTCGAGAGAGACAAACTCATATTCAGTATCCAGGGCTACCAGCGGTGATTCGCGCCCGAGTAGAACAAATTGACCCATCAAATTTGCAGGCAAACCTGTACGAATTTGAATATAGCCGGGAAGGAATTGGTGAACGACGCCAAATTCGCGTTTGGCCAAAAGAAGCAGTGACCGGTGAGTTACAACTACCGGATCGGACAGAGACAATCAAAGGGGAATTAGCTGATATCTCCTTGGATGGGATGGGCATCTATTTGCCTGAGGCGGATGGTTATGCCCAAGTTTTCCGCCAAGGGCGCAAAGTGGCAATATCCCTACGCTTACCGGGTGTATTTCATATCCAACAACCAAAGCGATATGATCCCTCAAGCGCTGGGGAGGTCAATCGATATGATCGCACTCAACTGCGCTTATCAACAATCCACACCCCGGCTTACGGCAGCGATCGGGATGATGTAGCTGCTATCAAGACCGTCCATTCGCCTGAGATCGAGGTGTACGGGATAGTGTCGAATTATTATACGGAAGCGTATACCCGTCGTCATCGGATTGGCATCCGACTGCAACCCAATGAACTCTATCGCTCGATTGTCTCCCAATTTATCTCTCAACGCCAGTCGGAAATCATCCAAGAGATCAATGCCATTTACCGACTGTTGACGCGTGAAACGGGGGCTTTAAGATAATCAACCTTCGCGGCTCATTGCATCCATCACTGCTACTGCAGCGATATTGACGATATTGCGAACATCTTCTCCCGTTTGAAGGACATGGATTGGCGCGCCAATTCCAAGCAAGATGGGCCCGATTGCTTGTGCGTTACCCAATCTGGCAAGCAGTTTGTAAGCGATGTTGGCAGATTCTAGGGAGGGGAAAACAAGCACGTTTGCATCAGAAACACGGCTAAAGGGATAGCGCTCTTGGATAATTTCTGGGCTCACTGCAGTGTCTGCTTGCATCTCTCCATCCACCAATAGGTCAGGGCGGCGCTGACGAATCAGCTCAACCGCGGTTCTGACCTTGATGGAGAGGGGATGGATCGTGCTCCCGAAGTTCGAAAAGGAGAGCAGGGCAACTCGAGGTTCGATGCCGAGTTGCTTTGCAAAATCGGCTGCCAAACAGGCAATTTCAGCTAAATCTTCGCTAGTTGGTTCAATATTCACGGTAGCATCGGTGAATAAATAGGTGCGGTCGTTCACAATCATAATATAAACTC